>CAYTPH010000107.1:0-8991 GCA_964439635.1 uncultured Terriglobales bacterium | reverse complement strand
GCGCTCCATGTCCTCGATGGAATCGATGGCCACGCCGACCTTGCCGACTTCGCCGGCGGCCATGGGACTGTCGGAGTCCATGCCGATCTGCGTGGGCAGGTCGAAGGCGACGGAGAGCCCGGTGGTGCCGTGGGCCAGCAGGTAGCGGTAGCGCTTGTTGGACTCCTCGGCGTCGCCCATGCCGGCGTACTGGCGCATGGTCCACAGCCGGCCGCGGTACATGGTGGCCTGCACCCCGCGGGTGAAGGGATACTCGCCGGGGAAGCCGGCGTCGCGGTCGTAGTCCCAGCCCTCCAGGTCGGCGGGGGTGTAGAGGGGGCGGACCTCGATCTGGGCCTCGCCGGCGGCGGGAGCTTCGGGTTTGGTCGCGGTCTTCTCAGCCATATCAGTGTTTCCGGCGGGCCCGCCAGAACGACGTCCCCGCGAACCAGGCGAAGAGGATGGTGAAGCTCAGCGCCAAAGCCAGGCGGGTGGCGTCGGTGTCGGGCTTCAGGTGTTCGCGCCCCGCCGCCAGCGCGAAGACCACGGCGAAGACGAAGAAGAAGGCGCCGGCGATCTCCAGCCATAGCAGGTGCAGGGTGCGGCCCAGTTGGCCGAAGACGCCCTTGAGGGCGGCGCCGGCGGCCGTCGCCAGCCGCCGGTTGCCTGCAGCCTGCCGGAGCGCGCTGGGAATGTCTGCCACAGCTCGATTCTAGCCGCTTTTGCGCCGCTTTCCGCCAGGTTTCGCCAGGACCCCGCTGCTCGCATCCACCCGCAATCTGCTACCATTCCGGTTCCCGGCGGTCACCAGGCGATCGCCGTGCATCGAACCTCCGGAATCCGATGAAAGACACTCTGGGAGTCCTGTTGGCGGGCGGCGCCGGCGAGCGCCTCTATCCCCTCACCCGCGACCGCGCCAAGCCGGCGGTCACCTTCGGGGGCATCTACCGCATCATCGACGTCACGCTCTCCAACTGCATCAACTCCGACCTGCGCCGCATTTACATCCTCACCCAGTACAAGGCGCTGTCGCTCAACCGTCACATCCGCGAGGGCTGGAGCGCTCTGGTAGGCCGCGAGCTGGGCGAGTTCATCGAGATCCTGCCGCCCATGAAGCGGGTGAGCGAGAACTGGTACATGGGCACCGCCGACGCCGTCTACCAGAACATCTACAGCATCGGCTCGGAGCAGCCCAAGTACGTGCTCATCCTGTCGGGCGACCACATCTACAAGATGAACTACGGGCTGATGGCGGAGCAGCACCAGGCCTCGGGCGCCGACGTCACCCTGGCCACCATCCTCATCGACCCCAGCGAGACCTCGCGCTTCGGGGTGGTGGACATCGACCGCCAGGGCCGCATCGTCGGCTTTCAGGAGAAGCCCCAGCAGACCGAGATCCGCTCCCCCTACAACCCCCGCATGGTCTCGGGCTCCATGGGCATCTACCTGTTCAACACCGACGTGCTCATCCCGGTGCTGTTGAAGGACGCCGAGGACCCCAACAGCTCCCACGACTTCGGCCACGACATCCTGCCCAAGATGATGGAGGAGTACAAGGTCTACAGCTACAACTTCATCGACGAGAACAAGAAGGAAGCCCTGTACTGGCGCGACGTGGGGACGCTGGAGGCCTACTACGAGGCCAACATGGACCTGGTGGCGGTGTCGCCGGTGTTCAACCTGTACGACAAAGCCTGGCCCATCCGCACCCACCAGCGGCA
The DNA here is from genome assembly GCA_964439635.1 of uncultured Terriglobales bacterium. Taxonomy (GTDB): domain Bacteria; phylum Acidobacteriota; class Terriglobia; order Terriglobales; family Acidobacteriaceae; genus CAYTPH01. Next base: position 7,291 of record CAYTPH010000107.1, on the reverse strand, counting down.
GTACCCGCCCGCCAAGTTCGTCTTCGGCGAGCCCAACCGCCTGGGCGTGGCCGTGGACAGCATCGTCAGCATGGGCTGCATCGTCTCCGGCGGGGCGGTGCGCAACTCCGTGCTCTCGCCCGACGTGCGCGTCAACAGCTACACCGAGATCGACGCCTCGGTCGTCTTCAGCCACGTGAACGTGGGGCGGCACTGCCGCATCCGCCGCGCCATCATCGACCGCGACGTCCACATTCCCGAGGGCACGGTCATCGGCTTCGACCCCGAGGCCGACCGTGAGCGCTACTTCGTCACCGACAGCGGCATCACCGTGGTCACGCGCGACTACTCGCTGTTCGAGAGCCCAGTGACCGTGGATTACTTCACGTCAGAGTAGGGGCCGGTCCTAGAACTTTTGCCCCCGAATCACGTATCTTCAACACGACCTAAGACTTACCCCCTGCAGGAGCGCCGGTTGGAAGACGTCCAGGCGGTCAATCAACTCGTGCGCCGTTGTCTCGGCGGCGATGCCGACGCCTGGGAGCAGATCGTGCAGTCCTACCACCGCCGCATCTACAACATCTGCTACCGCTTCACCGGCACCGCCGACGACGCCGAGGACCTCACCCAGGAGGTCTTCATCAAGATGTACCGCACCCTGGCCAGCTACGACGTGGAGCGCGGCGCCTTCGTCACCTGGCTGACCACCCTGGCGCGCAACCTGCTGGTCGACCATTTCCGCAAGTCCCGCATGGAGCGCGCCACCGACTCCCTCGACGCCCCACCCGCGGCCGACGAGGATGCTCCTACCCTAGCCGACCAGCTGGCCGATACCGCCCCCGCCGCCGACACCCGCATTCACACCCAGCAGACCCAGCAGATGGTCCACCAGGCCCTGCAGAAGCTCTCCCCGGAATTGCGCGAAGCCGTGATCCTGCGCGATTTGCAGGAGCTCGACTACAAAGAAATAGCGAAAGTGCTGCGGGTCCCGGAGGGCACTGTAAAAAGCCGTATCAACCGTGGAAGAACGGAACTTGGACGCCTACTCTCGCGTACCTACAGGCAGGTGAGCTAATGGCAGAGAAGAACCAGAACGGCATGCAGTGCAGCCAGTTCGAGGCCATCCTGGCGGAGGCCCTGGACGGCGCCCTGGGCGAGCAGCAGCTCGCCGGGTTCCGCGCCCACGCCGCCTCCTGCCCGGATTGCGGTCCTCTGTTCGCCTTCGCCCAGAAGGGCTTGGGCGCGCTGCGCACCCTCCAGGAGGTCGAGCCCCCTCGCCACCTGGTGCACAACATCCTGGCCGCCACCAGCGGGACCGTGCCCGCAGTGGAGAAGACCGCCGCCGGAGTCGCCTGGCGCGAGCGCCTGGCCGGCTGGATGCGCCCGGTCTTCGTGCCCGTGTTCGCCACCGTGCGGCAGCCGCGCTTCGCCCTGTCGTTCGCCATGGCGTTCTTCTCCATCTCCATGCTGATGACCGTCACCGGGGTGCAGGCCAAGGACCTGCGCCGGCTGGACCTGCGGCCCAGCGCCATCCAGAAATCGGTGGTGCGCGGCTATTACGACACCAGCGCCAGCGTGGTGCGCTATTACGAGAACCTGCGCTTCGTGTACGAGCTGCAGTCGCGGGTGCGCGACCTGCGCAACGCCACCGAGGCGCCGCAGAAGCCGGACGAGGGCCGCCCGGCGCAACCGCGTCCCGACAGCAACACCACCCAGAACCCCGAGCAGGAGCGCAACCAGAATCACAGCCGGGATACGAACCAGGTCGTCATCGCGTCCCGCGAGTTGATGAACGAAGTCATCTTCGCCTCGAGGAGGGACGCATGAACTGCGCCATCCACACCGAAACCCCCGCCACGGCCTACTGCCGCACCTGCGGCAAGCCGCTGTGCGAGCCGTGCAAGCGCGACGTCAAGGGCGTCATCTATTGCGAGGACTGCATCGCTGCCCGGGTGCAGGGCACCTTCCCCGCCGCCGTGGCGGCGCCTGCCACCGGCGGCGGGCCGAACCCCGCCACCGCCACCATCCTGTCGATCTTCTTCCCCTTCGGCGTGGCCTCGGTGTATCTCGGCCAGTACGCCAAAGGCCTGGCCCACATGCTGGTCTTCGCAGTGCTCGTAGCCGGTGCTAGTTCGGCCAATACGGGGCACACCGGCGCAGAGGCCTTCTTCGGTCTGGGCATCGCTTTCTTCTACGTCTACCAGATCATCGACGCCAACCGCTCCGCCAAGGCCCTGGCCGCGGGTCAGCCCGCTCCCGATCCCTTCGGTCTGGCGCGCACCTTCGGCGCCGGCAGCAGCGTCAGCGCCGCCAATGTTCCCTTGGGGGCCATCATTCTCATCGGCCTCGGGGTGCTTTTTCTGCTCTCCAACGTGGGCTTGTTCCACTTCCACTGGATCGGCCGTCTGTGGCCGCTCATCCTCATCGCCATCGGCGTGCACCTGTTCATGCGTGGAGGGCGCCGTTCCTGAGAGAAAGCCATGACTGACTCCAACAACGACCGAGCCTGCTATTGCCCCCGCTGTTCCGTGGGGCGCCTGATGGGCGCCGCCGTCCTCACCACCCTGGGCGTGCTTTTCCTGCTGGGTGAGTTCACCCGCTGGGACTTCGGCGACAGCTGGCCCATCCTGCTCATCGTCATCGGCGCGGTGAAGATCCTGCAGAGCACGGCCTCCACCGAGGGCCATGTGACCGTGATGCCGCCGCCCGCCGCCCCCGGCTCGCCCTCCGACTCTTCGCAGGTGCCCCATGTCTAACCCTGGTACAGCTCCGGTTCCTCGTCCGCCGCGCCCGCGCTCCTTCTTCGGCCCCCTGGTGCTGATCGGCGTCGGCGTCGTTTTCATGCTCATCAATGCCGGCTACATCAGCTGGCGCGCCTTCGGCCTGTGGTTCGCCAAGTGGTGGCCCCTGGTCATCATCCTGTGGGGCCTCGCCAAGCTGCTGGAGTACTACCACGCGCAGCGCGAAGGCTATCCTTACCGCGGCCTGGGCGGGGGCAGCGTCTTCCTGCTCATCGTGCTCATCATGTTCGGCATGGCCATCAGCAGCGCCACCCGCGTGAACTGGCCGGCGGTCATCGACGTGGACGACGAGGACTGGGTCCTCTTCGGCCGCACCTTCTCTTTCAGCGAGGAGCTGGAGCAGGACTTCCCCGACAACGCCAGCTTGAAAGTGGTGTCCGACCGCGGCGACGTGACCATCACCGCCTGGGACCAGAAGCGCATCAAGGTGATGGTGCGCAAGTCGCTGGGCGCGGACAACGAGCAGGAGGCGCAGCGCGTCCACGAAGCCACCAAGCCCAGCATCGCGGTGGCCGGCAACCTGGTGACGGTGAACGCCAACACCGGGGGGCATGGCGGCCATCGCCCGGTGCGCAGCAACCTGGAGATCTTCGTTCCCGAGACGGCGGCCGTGGAGGTCGCCCTGCGCCGCGGCGACGTGCTGCTGGCCAAGCGCACCGGCAACGTGCAGATCTCCACCACCAACGGCGACGTGGACGTGCACGAGATCACCGGCAACCTGAACGTCAGCATGCGCCGCGGCGACCTGCGCGCCACCCGCATCAACGGCGCCGTGGTGGCCGACGGCCGCATCAACGAGGCCCGCGTCACCGAGGTCAGCGGCACGGTCACGCTCACCGGCGAGTTCCCCGATTCCATCGCCCTCTCCAAGATCGCCAAGCCGGTCACTTTCCGCTCCACCCGCACCGACCTGACCTTCAGCAAGCTCGACGGCGAGCTGACCGTGGACGGCGACGACCTGCGCGCCGCCGCCCTGGCCGGCCCCCTGCGCCTGGAGACCCGGGCCAAGAACATCCACATCGAGGACTTCACCGGCGACCTGCACATCGAGAACGATAATGGGTCGATCGAGGTCCGTCCCGGCCGCCTGCCGCTCGGCAACATCGACTTGAGCAACAGCCGGGGCGGCATCCAGCTGGTGCTGCCCGACAAGGCGAATTTCCAGATCGAAGCCCGCGCCGACCGAGGCGAGGTGAATTCCGATTTCCAGGGCGTGCAGACCGACAACAGCGACCACTCGGGTTCGGCCAAGGGCTCGGTGGGCTCGGGCGGCGCCCGCACCCGCCAGCCGCCCGCCCTCGGCGCCATCGAGATCCCGCGCGGCAGTTCCCTGCCGCTGGCGCCGCACGGCCCCGACGCTCCCCGGGCGCCGGAGGCGCCGCGCGCTCCCCGGCCGCCGCGCGCTCCCAACCCGCCCCAGCCCGGCGTGCTCTAGTCCGCTCCAGATTGTGCATCGCGGCGTCCTTGCGCGGACGCCGCTTTCGTTGCACAATGCGCGCCAGATGTCGCTGGCTGCCCGGTTGCGGATAGCAGGCCTGCTCGTATCTCTCCTCTGCGGGCTGGCGCCGGCGCAAGACCACCCCGCCACCCTCCTCTCGAACGACGACGTGGTACAGATGCTGCGCACCGATCAGCCTCCCAAGGAGATCATCGGTCGCATCAAGGCTTCCGCCTGCCGCTTCGACCTTTCAGTCAACGGGCTGCGCCGGCTGGTTCTGGCGGGGGCGCCGCAGGCGGTGCTGTCGGCCATGGCGGCCGCGCCAGTCGCGGATCTGCCGCCGGCCAGCGCGGCCGAAGCGGTCGCTCCCGTCGCCGAGGTCGCCGACGAGCGGGACACTCGCTGCCCCAAGTGCCTCCTGATCGCCATCTCCCATTTCGACGCCGCCTCCAAGCAATACCGCCCCGGCCTGCTTTCCCCCGCGCAGGTCCGCTGGCTGCAGAAAGACATCGCCGACTCGCTGGCCGGCAAGGTCGCGCCGCCGTTCTGGTATGTGGGGGACCGCCGCGTCGCCGAGTACGACTTCGCTTGGGGCATGCAGCCGCGGGAAGGCGCCCAATCCGGCAACTGGGCGGCGTGGGTGGCGGTGTATGACGCCCGCACCGGAGAGCGCATCCTGGCCACCACCTGCGAAGGACTGGTGCGGGGCCAGGACCCGGCAGGCCCCTGCCTGGCCGATGCCGCCCTCCAGCTGCGCAAGCTGCTGAAGGTGCGCTGACTCCTAGCGCAGCTTCTCTCCGATCAGCCGCTCCGCCGCCTCGATGACCTGTTCGATGGTCATGCGCGTGGAATCGATGATGACGGCGTCGGGTGCGGCCACCAGGGGCGAGGCCGCCCGCTGCCGGTCGCGCTGGTCGCGCTCCCGCATCTCGCGCAGGACTTGCTGTGAGTATTGCGTCCCCGGCGTGCCCTCGTGCTGCCGGAAGCGGCGGTCGCCCCGCACCTCCGGCGCGGCATCCAGGAAGATCTTCACGTCGGCATCGGGGAAGACCTTGGTGCCGATGTCGCGGCCCTCCATCACCACCCCGCCGCCCGTTCCCATCTCCCGCTGCCGCTGCACCATCCACTGCCGGATGCGCGGGTGCACGGAAACCTTGGAGGAGGCGTCGGTCACGTCCTGCTCCCGGATGCGCTCGCTGACGTCGCGGCCGTCGAGCAGCACGCGGTTGCCGTCCACCCGCGGCTCCAGCTCGATGCGGGAGTCGCCGGCCAGGCGCAGCAGCGCTGCCTCGTCTTCGAACCCGACGTCGTTCTCCACCGCCTTGAGCGCCAGCGCCCGGTACATGGCGCCGGTCTCGATGTTGACGTAGCCGAGCTTGCGCGCCAGCCGCGCGGCCAGCGTGCTCTTCCCCGAACCAGCGGGACCATCGATGGCGATCACCAGCCTGCGGCCCGTCGTGCTCAAGCCTTATCCTCTCCTCGAGCGCCCGGCCATCGGCCGGCCCTGCCGCGGCTGCCGCGGTGCGCGCGGCGGCGTCACCTGGATCATGGCCTTCCCGCCCACCTGCACGAAGCTCAGCTCCCGCGCCCCCAGCAGGGCGTGGATCGCCTCCCGCACCTTGGAACGCGCCACCAGGCGGGAGAAGAAGTCTTCGACCTCCTTCTGCTCCGCCGCCACCACCGCGTCCAGGTACTTGGAGAGCAGCGCCGAAAGCGCCTCCGGCACCGACAGGTGCACGCCCTCGTTCACCGCCTCCCCGGCCCACCTGTAGAGCACGTCCCAGCTGGCGCCCTCCGCGGGCGAGTAGTCCACGCGGGTGATCTTCAGCCGCGACCATAGCTCGTTCAGCGCCCGGTCGAGCGCCGCCGCCGAGATCCCCTTCCCCAGGGCCTCCAGCAGCCGCCGTTTCGACACCGGGCCCTCGCGCTGCACCGCCGCGAAGGTATCGGCCGCCAGTTGCGACAGCTTCTCGCCGCCCTTCTGCACGTCGTGCTTGGGATTGCGGTCGCCGACCAGGGCGTAGAAATACGGAAACACCGACTGCGCGACCAGGAAGTTGGTGTCTTCGAAGACGCTGGCCTCGAAGGCCGATTTGTCGCGCAACAGCCGCACCATCAGCTCGGTGGCCTCCTTGGCTCGCGGGTCGGCGAAGGCGGTCCTGGACGAGGGCAGCCCCTCGTCCGACCCGACCCAGGCGCCGACGAACGTCGCCGCCAGCACCGGCGGGCGCACCGGGTACATCAGGCAGAACCCGACCTCCTCGACGAACGACCGCGCGTCGTCCAGCGTACGCAGGGGCGCCTGCCCGTCGGTGCGCCACTTCTTCTTCCGAAGCTCGTGCAGCTCGCGCTCGTTCATCAGATCCGCTTGAAAGCCTTCTGAATGTCCCGCAAGGAATACCGTAACACCACCGGCCTCCCATGGGGGCAGGTCATCGGGGCATCAGTCTTGGAGAGCTCCTTCAGCAGCCACTCCATCTTGTCCGGGGTCAACGGAGTATTGATCTTGATGGCGGCGTGGCAGGCGATGCTGGCGGCGATGCGGTGGCGGATGTGGTCGAGATTGAGCGACTGCTCCTCCCGCTCCACCTGGTCGAGCAGCTCGTGCAGCAGGCGCTCGACGTCGGAGGTCTCGACCCCGGCGGGCGCGGTCTTCACCGCGATGGTGCGCGAGCCGAAGGGCTCCACTTCGAAGCCGTTGCGGCGCAGCTCGTCGGCGATCTCCGAAAAGATGGCCTGCTGGCTGGGGCGCAGCTCCACCACCAGCGGCATCAGCATGCGCTGCGACTCCACCTGCTCGGCGGCGCGCTGCCGCAGGACTTTCTCGAACAGCACCCGCTCGTGAGCGACGTGCTGGTCCACGATCCACAATCCCTGCTCGTTCACCGCCAGGATGAAGCTGTCGCGCAGTTGTCCCAGCGGGCGCAGCGAGGAGAGCGGCGGGACCTCGGGGTCGGCGGGCAGGTCCTCGATGAAGCCGGCGCAGTCGTCGCGGCGGATGTTGTACTGCTGCGGCGGAAGCTGCGCCATGGGCAGCGCGGCGTTGGCCGGGACGTCGATCTCGCCGGAGAAC
>CAYTPH010000106.1:7394-9043 GCA_964439635.1 uncultured Terriglobales bacterium | reverse complement strand
CTCGATGATCTTGTCGGCGTCCTCCAGGGCGGCCTTGCGGCCGATCTCGGGATTGGCGCCGGCGCCCAGGCCGTTGGTGAGCTTCACCCCGAGCTGGATCTTCATGGGAGCGCGGGAGAGCTGGAGGGCCTGCAGGTCGGTGTTGGCGACCAGGAACTCGACGCCCTCCAGGCGGGCGTCGATCATGCGGTTGACGGCGTTGCCGCCGCCGCCGCCCACGCCAATGACCTTGATCTTGGCGTTGTTACGCGGATCTTCGTCGAACTGTACGCGGATGTCGGGCTTTTCGGTTTTGTCTGCCATTTCAACCCCGTTACCAGTTGCCAGTTGTCAGTTGCCAGTTTGGCCGAGACCGGCGCATGCCTCAACCACTTCTTGCGAATAACGCTTTCAACTTCGACTTGAAGCCTTGCTCCTGCGGGCCGCGGGCGAGGCGGGCGCGGTTGCCGTAAAAGATCATGCCGACGGCACAGGCGAACTCGGGCTCGGCGAGCTGGGCCGGCATCTTGGAGATGGCGGCGGTCACGCCCAGGCGCGCGGGGCGGCGCAGGATGTCCTCGGCGACCTCCAGCAGGGAATGCAGGCGGGCGCCGCCACCGGTGAGCACCACGCCGGCGCCGCACAGCTCCAGCACGCCGGCGTGGCGCAGGTTGTCGCGCATGATCTCGAACAGCTCGCGGGCGCGCGGCTCCAGGATCTCCGCCAGGAAGCGCTGCGGCATGAGGCGCGAGGGGCGGTCGCCGACGGCGGGGACCTCGATCTCGTTCGCCTCGGGGATCTTGGTGACCACGGCGCAGCCGAAGAGGCGCTTGATCTTCTCGGCGTCGGCGAGCGGGGTGCGCAGGCCGACGGCGACGTCGGAGGTGAAGTGGTCGCCGCCGATGGGCACCACGCCGGTGTGGGCCACGCCGCCCTCGTGGAAGACGATGAGATCGGTGGAGCCGGCGCCGATGTCGGCCAGGCAGACGCCCAGCTCGCGCTCGTCGGCCTTGAGGCAGGCCTCGGCGGCGCACAGCGGCTCGTAGACGGTGTCGTCGACGTGGATGCCGGCGCGGTTGAGCGCGGTGACCAGGTTCTGGGTGGCGTTGGAGGCGGCGGTGACCACGTGCACCTGGACTTCGAGCTTGGAGCCGACCATGCCGGCGGCCTCGCGAATGCCGCCCTGGTCGTCGAGGATGTACTGCTGGGGGAGCAGGTGGAGGACCTCGCGGTCGGCGGGCAGGGCGATGGCGCGGGCGCGCTCGACGGCCTGGCGGACGTCGTCGCGGGTGACCTCGCGGGGCCGCGTGCCGATGCTGATGCCGCCGCGGCTGTTGACGCCGCGCATGTGCGCCCCGGCGACCCCGACCATGGCGTGCTCGACCGCCGCGCCGGCCGCCTGCTCGGCTTCCTCTACCGCCTTCTGGATGGACTGGACGGCGCGCTCCAGGTCGACCAGGATGCCCTTGCGCGAACCGCGGGACTCGGACACTCCGTGCCCACGATAGCGAACCCCGCCCTCGGTGGCCTCCACCACCAGGGCGCAGGTCTTGGCGCTGCCGACGTCGATCGCGGTGATCAGGTTCTGCTGCTCTTTCCCCATGGCCCCTAACGTCTGCTGGTCTTGCTGCTGGTCTTGCCGCCGGTCTTGGCCGGGGCGGCGGAAGGTT
>CAYTPH010000106.1:3159-7294 GCA_964439635.1 uncultured Terriglobales bacterium | reverse complement strand
CTGCTGGTCTTGCTGCTGGTCTTGCCGCCGGTCTTGGCCGGGGCGGCGGAAGGTTTGGCCGCGGCGTCATCGGGCGCGCGGCTATCGGGATTGACGATCACCTGGCGGTCGTAGCGCAAATCGACGGAATCCACCTTGCCGTAGCGCTGCCGCCACTCCTGGATGTGGGCGATGTAGAGCTTGTAGCGGCGCAGGAAGTCGGAAGCACCCAGGTGGACCAGCACCGCGCCGGCGGGATCGCCGACCAGGACCTTCACGTCCTCGGGATCGGAGAGGTCGACCTCGCTCAGGTCCTGGGAGTAGCGCGCACCCTCGGAATCGAGCTCGCGGACCAGCCCGGTGTAGATCTTCATGCGGGCGGAGCGAGTGGAAAGCGGCTCCGAGTCACCAAAGCCGAGGATGACGGGGAACGAGAACTTCCTCTGCGCCTTGGGCGGCAGCTCCATCAGCACGCCGCTGGCGTCGGTGAGCAGGACGCGGGAGCCGACGCGGGCGAAGGCTACCGGAGTGCGCTCGCGGATATCGATCTTGATGCGGTTGGGAAGCAGGCGCATGACGGTGGCCGATTCCACCCAGGGGATCTGCTCCAGCTGGCGCTTGCGCTCGTCCAGGGGCACGAAAAAGATGTTGCGGCCGATGTCGCCGCCCAGGACCTCCATCACCTGGGTCTTGGAGACGTGCTGGGTGCCGGTGATGTCGATGTTGTCGCTGGAGTCGATGCGGAAGCGCCAGGAGTTGGCGCCGTAGCGATAGGTGACGGCGGCGGCGCCAGCCACGATGCCGAAGGCGAGGGCGCCGAGCACCGCATACTTGAGGCGCTTGGCCGTCTTCCTGGGGATGGCGCCGCGGCGGACGGGGACCCGCCTTTGGCCGCGCAGAAAAGGCGACTCTTCTTCCGCGTCGAGGTCGACGAGGCGGTCGTCGTAATCTTCCGCAACATCGCGCGCCGCCCCCGCAGGCCGGGGCGGACGCTCATCGTCTCGCGTGAACTGACCGTCGTCGCGCGCCATCAGTCGGATGTGAGGGGAAACATCGCCGTGCACTTCAATATAGCTGCTTTTGTTGCAAAGTGAGACGGGGAAAATGCGAGGGGCTGTGGATAAGTCTGTCCGGGGAATCGAAAAAGCAAAAAACTAGCCACAGATTTCACGGATTGATACGGATGGACACAGATCCTCTAGTCGTGCGTTTCGATCCGTGAGCACCCGAACAAAATCCGTGAGATCTGTGGCTGGCTTTAGGTTTGTTTGGCGGGAGTGGCGTGGGGCGCGGAGGCGAGCTTCTCGAGGATCATGGGACCGAGTTGGCTGACGTTGCCGGCGCCGAGGGTGAGGACCATGTCTCCGTCGTGGGCGACGGAGGCGGCGGCGGTGGCGGCGTCGGCGAACGAGGCCAGGTGCATGGCGGAGCGGCGGCCGGCCTCGGCGATGCGATGGGCAAGTGCCTCGCCGGTGACGCCGGGGATGGGCGGCTCGCTGGCGGGATAGATGTCGAGGACGAAGACGGAGTCGGCGTCGCTGAAGGCGGCGCCGAATTCGTCCATCAGGTCGCGGGTGCGGGTGTAGCGGTGGGGCTGGAAGACGACGTGGATGCGCCGGTAACCGCACTGGCGGGCGGCGGCAAGCGTGGCGCGGATCTCGGTGGGGTGGTGGCCGTAGTCGTCGACCACGTCCACTCCGGCCGCCCGGCCTTTCAACTGGAAGCGGCGGTCCACGCCGCGGAACCCCGCCAGGGCTGAGCGGATCTGGGGCACCGGGAGGTCGAGCCCCACGCCGACCGCGATGGCGGCGGTGGCGTTCAGGACGTTGTGGGCGCCGGGGACGTGAAGTTCGAAGTCGCCCAGGTCGGCGCCGCGGTAGTGCACATGGAAGCCGCTGCCGGCGCGGGCGGTCACGGCGGAGATGCGAAAGTCGGAATCTTCGCGGGTGCCGTAGGTGACGGCGCGGCGCTCCACCCGGGGCAGAAGCGCGCGCAGGCGGTCGTTGTCGTTGCAGAGCACCAGCATGCCGTAGAAGGGGACGCGGTCCATGAAGTCGAGGAAAGCGCGCTCCACGTCGTCCATGTCGCGGTAGCAATCCATGTGCTCGCGGTCGAGGTTGGTGACCACGGCGAGGATGGGCGAGAGCTTGAGGAAGGAGCGGTCGCTCTCGTCGGCCTCGGCGACCAGATACTGCGACTTGCCGAGGCGGGCGTTGGAGCCCATGGCGTCCACCCGTCCGCCGACCACCACGGTGGGATCGAGGCCGCCGGCGGCGAGGACGGCGGCGACCATCGAGGTCGTAGTGGTCTTGCCGTGCATGCCGGCGATGGCGATGCCGTACTTCAGGCGCATGAGTTCGGCCAGCATCTCGGCGCGCTGGATGACGGGGATGTGATGGCGGCGGGCCTCGAGCACTTCCGGGTTGTCGCGGGCGATGGCGGAGCTGGTGACCACCACCTCGGCGCCGAGGACGTTTTCCGCCCGGTGTCCTTCGAAGATGCTGGCGCCCAGCCGCTGCAGGCGTTCGGTGACGGCGGAGGCCTTGAGGTCGGAGCCGGAGACCTTGTAGCCGAGGTTCAGCAAAACCTCGGCGATGCCGCTCATGCCGATACCACCGATGCCGACGAAATGGATCTTTTGGATCTTGGCGAACATCAGGACGTGTCCCCGCGAAGGGTGGCGTTCAGTCTAATCCCCGGCGAGGAAAATGGTCATGACCCAACCGCCGTTGCGCTTCTCGAAGATGGCGCGGTAGTCGATGGGACTGCGCACCAGCTTCTCCGAGATGAATCCGACGCGGCCGTCGAGGGTCTGGACGCGGGCCCAGCCGTCGGGAGCGGCGGTCTTGGGGTCGCCGGGGTCGTCGGCCAGCTTCACGATCTGGTGCGTCAGCGTGGCCACCAGCTTGGCCTTGGCACTGGGAGCGGCGCGCAGGCGGGCGTTGCCGACCACCACCGCTACGTGCTCGAAGGGGTCGTAGGCCTCGGGCCAGCGGGCGAAGACGTAGGGCGCCAGGAAGCGGCCCTCGCCATCGAAGGCGCCACCCATCTGCAGGACCTGGCCGAGCGTCTGCCAAAGGTTGGTCTTGGGATTGTCCGGCTGCCAGACGCGGTCGAAGGCCTCGGGGCCTTCGTCGCCGCCGAAGTTGAGCTTGACGTCGGGCGACAGGATGGAGCGGACGTAGGCGACGTCGCGGCGGGCGATGGCGGCCTGCAGCTCGGTGCGGAATTCGAGGAAGCTGGGGTCCTTGGTGGCCTCGTCGACCGGCAGGAGCTTGGTCGCCGCCGGAGCGGCGGGCTGCTGGGCGGAGAGAGGGACAGCGAGGCAAAGCAGGAGTGCAAGAATGCGGGGATTCACGTCCTTATTGTCTCAGATTCAGAGAAAAAGATTGGCCACGGATCTCACGGATCGGGGACGGATGGCCACGGATGAGAAAAGGAAGAGACTAAACCGCAGAGTTAGGGGAGGACGGCGGCGCAGAGGACGCGGAGGGAGTGGCGGAGATCCCCGCAAAGCGCGCTGCCAGCGTAGCGATCTGCTGGGCGGCGTCAGGGTGGGAGAGGGAGCGGGCGGCGGCGGACATCGAGGCCAGGCGGGCAGGGTCGGCGAGCAGAGTGGTGACGGTCTGTGCCAGGCGCTCGGGGGTCAGCTCCGATTCGGGCAGCAGGACGGCGGCGCCGGCGCCGGCGAGCGCTTCGGCGTTGCGGCGCTGGTGGTCGTCGGCAGCACGTGGGAAGGGGACGAAGATGGCGGGCTTGCCGGCGGCGGTGACCTCGGCGACGGTGCTGGCGCCGGAGCGGCAGAGCAGCAGGTCGGCGCGGCGGAAGGCGTCGGGCATACGCTCGATGAAGGGCGAGACCTCGGCGGAGATGCCGGCCTTCAGATAGGCGGCGGAGACCTCGGGATAATCTCGCTCTCCGGTCTGGTGGATGACGTGAAGCCCCGGTATCAGCCGGCGCAGCTCCGGAATCGCTGCGACCATGGTGCGATTGATGGCGGCGGCGCCCTGGCTGCCGCCGAAGACCAGCAAGGTCGGGGGGCCGCCCAGCTTGGGAGCGATGTCGAAGAACTCGCGGCGAACGGGTACGCCGGTGACGATGCAGCGGCGGAAGTAGCGGCGGGTCTGCTCGAAGTGGACGGCGGCGGCCGAGACCA
>CAYTPH010000106.1:0-3149 GCA_964439635.1 uncultured Terriglobales bacterium | reverse complement strand
CGCATCATCATGCTGACCGGCGACCGGGCGGAGGCGGCCGAGACCATCGGTGCCACCATCCTGTTGGCGAAGCCGGGAACCACGTTGGGCTCGAAGGCAAGCGTGGGCACCCTGGTGAGCGCGGCGGCGAGCATGGCCGGACCGGAGGCATAGCCGCCCACGCCGATGGCGACATGGGGACGGAAATCGCGCAACAGTCGCCAGGAGCGGGCGACGGCGGTGGGCAGCGCCAACAACGTCTTGAGACGAGTAGCGAGGCCGACGTTCTTGAGCGCGCCGACGTCGATGAGCTTCAACTCGTATCCGGCGGCGGGAACCAGGCGGGTCTCGATGCCGCGGGCGGTCCCGATAAAGATGATCTCGGCGGCGTAGCGGGCGCGCAGCTCGTGGGCGATGGCCAGGGCGGGAATGACGTGGCCGCCCGTTCCTCCGCCGGCGATGACGACCTTCATGCTAGTCCGCGTGCTGGGAGATGTTGAGGAGGACGCCGACGCTCGCCATGGTGAAGAACAGCGACGAGCCGCCGTAGGAGATGAAGGGGAGAGGGATGCCCTTGGTGGGCATCAGCCCCAGCACCACGCTGATGTTGAACATCGCCTGGATGCAGATCCAGGCGGTGATGCCGGCGGCCAGGAAGCGCCCGAAATTGTCCTGGATGGTGAACGCCGTGCGGATGCCACGGTAAAGGAACGTGGCAAAGAGGGTGACGACGAAGAGTGCGCCGATCAGGCCCGATTCCTCGGCGAGCACGGCGAAGATGAAGTCGGTGTGCGGCTCGGGCAGGTAGAAGAGCTTCTGCTTGCCCTCCATCAGGCCCATGCCGGCCACCCCGCCGGTGCCCACGGCGATGAGCGATTGGATCATGTGGAAGCCGCGCCCCTGGGGGTCGGCGTAAGGATCGAGGAAGGCGAGGATGCGCTCGTAGCGCCACTTGACGCGGAAGACCAGGAAATAGAGTGGCAGGAGCGAGGCGGCGAAGCCGTAGCCGAAGTAGCGCAGGCGCATCCCCGCCAGGTAAAGCACCACGGCGGTGATGCCCAGCACCACGACAGCGGTGCCCAGGTCGGGCTGCTTCACGATCAGCCCGGCCAGGATGACGGCGGGCGCGGCAGCGGGGAGCAACGTGTTCCGCCAGTCGTCCATGCACTTGGTGCGTGATTCCAGGAACCAGGCCAGGAAGAGGATGAGAGCGGGCTTGGCCAGTTCCGAGGGCTGCAGCGAGAAGCCCGCGAACAGCTTGATCCAGCGGTGGGTATTGTGATTCCGGTCGAGGAAGAATACGGCGACCAGCAACAGCGTGGTGATGCTGAGCAGACCGAAGACCACCGCCGGGTGCTTCCAGCGGCGGTAGTCCACGTTCATGAGGACGATCATCGCGGCGAATCCGAAGACGGCGGCGATGAGCTGGCGCACCACGAAGTAATAGGGAGAGCCGAAGCGCTCGTTGGCCATCACCGCCGAGGCGCTGAACACCATCACCAGGCCGACGCAGACCAGCAACAGCGTGGTGGCGAACAGCCAACGGTCGACGCTGACGCGCTTAGCCACTAGGCGGCTCCGTGCTTGGCGGCGAGCTGCTGCACCAGCTCCTTGAAGACGCGGCCGCGGTGCTCGTAGCTGGTGAACTGGTCGAAGCTGGCGCAGGCGGGCGCCAGCAGGACGATGTCGCCGGCGGTGGCGGATTCGGCGGCCTTCTTGACCGCGGTATCGATGGTCTCGGCGCGAACCACGTCGGCCGAGCCGGCGATGTGCTCCTCGATCTTGGGAGCGGCGGCGCCGATGGTGTACACGCGGCGGGCGCGCTCCTTCAGCAGCGGCTTCAGCACCGAGTAGTCGCTGCCTTTGTCCTTGCCGCCGAGGATGATGTGGATGCGGCCGGGGAAGGATTCCAGCGCCTTGATGGTGGCATCGACGTTGGTGGCCTTGCTGTCGTTGTAGAACTCGACTCCGTTCACCCTGGCCACGAACTCCAGGCGGTGCTCCACCGCCTTGAACTCCTGCACGGCGCGGCGGATGCGGTAGGGCTCGCAGCCCACGACACGGCCGCAGCAGACGGCCGCCAGCACGTTCTCCAGGTTGTGCGCACCCTTGAGCGTGATCTCCGAGACCGGCATCACCTCCTGGTCGCTCGAGTCCTCGCGCCAGAAGATGCGGCCGTCGCGCACGAATGCGCCCCGCTCCACCTCTTTCTTGCGGCTGAAGAAGAGGACTCTGGCTTTCGTGCGCCTGGCGAGCCCCGCGGCCGCGGTGTCGTCCGCGTTCAGTACCGCGTGGTCGCTCGCAGTCTGGTTCTCGAAGATGCGGGCCTTGGCGTCCACATAGGCCTCGAAGGTGCGGTGGCGATCGAGGTGGTCGGGGGTGATGTTGAGGACGACGGCAATCCCCGGATGGAAGCTCTGGATGGTCTCCAGCTGGAAGCTGGAGATCTCGAGGACGTTGTAGGTATCGGAAGTGGAGTCCGGCACCAGCGAGATGACGGGCGTGCCGATGTTGCCGCCGACCAGGGTCTCGTAGCCGCCCATGCTGATGACTTCGCCGGTCAGCGCCGTGGTCGTGGTCTTGCCGTTGGAGCCGGTGATGGCGACGATGTGCCCCTTGAGGAAGCGCGAGGCCAGCTCGACCTCGCCGATGACCGGGATGCCGGCCTGGCGGGCGTGCTCCAGTTGCGGCACGTCGACGGGCACGCCGGGGCTGACCACGATCAGGTCCTGGCCGCGGAAGGTGCGCTCGCCGTGCCCGCCGGTCTCGACCGCGATGCCGCGGTCCAGCAGCTTGGGGATCTCCTCACGCAGCTGGTCTTCGCTCTTGGCGTCAGAGACGCTGACCTTGGCGCCGCCTTCGCGCAGGAACAAGGCCGAGGCCACGCCCGACTTGCCCAGCCCGACCACCAGAACGCGTTTGCCCTTTACGTCCATCCCTTGGCTCATTCTGACACCAGTGCCCGGCTCCTAGCGCAACTTCAGCGTGGTGAGTGCAAACAGTGCAAACACCAGCGAGGCGATCCAGAAGCGGACGATGATCTTGGATTCCGACCAGCCCAGCAGCTCGAAGTGGTGGTGCAGGGGCGCCATCTTGAAGATGCGCTTCTTGCGCAACTTGTAGGAACCGACCTGGAGCATGACCGAGAGGGCCTCGATGACGAAGATGCC
>CAYTPH010000105.1:0-9047 GCA_964439635.1 uncultured Terriglobales bacterium | reverse complement strand
GTAGCCCCCGCCTTCAGGCGGGGGAAGAGACGCGAAAGAATGACCGGCTTTAGCCGCGGTGGCGCCCTCGTGGCACAGGCACCCCCGGATGTGCTCGCAACACCTGCACGGCGCCCTCAGCCGCGGCTTTGATCGGCCTCACGGAGTCAGCCCCTTCATGAACTGATGTAGACTCAGCCTGGTCTTCAAACTTGGAGGCATTAATGCAGGCCGTCCTTGTCGTCCTTGGGCTCGCCATTGGTGCGTTCATCACTTGGCTTGTCATGCGCGCGCGCGCAGCCGGGATGTCTGAAAAAGTATCAATGCTTGAACTGAATCTCACCGGCGCAACGACCGATGCTAATCGCTTACGCGATGCGAAGTTGGAGTTGGAGAAAGAACTGGCACGCTCAACGGCACTCCTGGAAATGGAGCGTGCACAATCAACCGACAAACTGAGACTTTTGGAAGATGCTCAGAAGAAGCTTGAGATCACGTTCCAAGCGCTTTCAGGGGAGGCACTGAAGAGCAACAACCAGGCATTCCTGGAGCTTGCAAAAGCCGAGCTTGGTTCTTTTCAGAAAGGGGCTGAAGGCGAACTCGAGAAGAAGCGACTAGCTGTCGAGCAGCTCGTTACACCGATCGAGGAGCATCTGCAAGAACTGCACAAGACAACGGCCGCTGTCGGTGACCTCGTGGGACCCCTTCAGGAACATCTAGGAAGGCTGGAGAAGGAAACTAACAACCTGGTACGGGTCCTCAGAACACCCGGAGGGACATGGGGTGAAGAACAGTTGCGGAGGATAGTCGAGCTCGCAGACATGCTCCCATACTGCGATTTCGTCGAACAGCATTCGCTGACGACTTCTGAAGGCAAGCTGCGCCCCGACCTCATCGTTCGTTTGCCAGGGACCAAGCAGCTCGTGGTTGACGCGAAAGCTCCGAAAAACGAGTATCTGGCGGCCATGGAGTGCCAGGATGAAGAGGGTCGTCGCAGGCATTTGGCCAAACATGCAGAGAACGTTCGAAGCCACATGTCGGCACTGGCTTCGAAGGCTTATTCGGCCCACTTCCAGCCGAGTCCTGAGTTTGTGGTGATGTTCCTTCCGAGTGAAGCTTTCTTCATTGCGGCCCTTCAGCAAGACCCGACGCTCTTCGAATTGGGGGCACAGGAGCGCGTGCTTGTTGCTTCCCCTATGACCCTTCTCGCGCTGCTTCGAACCGTTGCGCGTGTGTGGCAGCAAGAGCAGATTTCCCGCAGCGCCGAACAGATCGCGTTTCTCGGCAAGGAACTGTATGACCGGCTGCGTACCATGGCGGACTATTTCGAGGATTTGCGCAAAGGCCTTGACAAGGCAGTCGAGAGTTACAACAAGGCAATTGGATCTCTTGAGAATCGAGTGTTCGTCACCGCTCGGAAGTTTTCCGAGCTGGGTACGAGCGTTTCAGAACCCATTCCTGAAGTCTCCCAGATTGACAGGGTTACCCGGGGGCTGGGCGCGACGGATTGGAAGGAACAGCAGCTTACTTTGGAGCCGGAGCACAAGGAGACCGCTGCTGGCGAATGACCATCAGTTCACTCCTGTCGTCCGGCGAGCCGGCTGTAGCTCGAAGGTGCGAACCTCGGTCGCCGGGCACAGGCTGTGGTATCCGCAGTTGCGGCAGTGCCATCCAGGATCGGGGGTGAAATCGCCCGCCGCGATCCGCTCCGCCACCTCGCGCACGGTCTCCTCCGCCTTCCCCAGCTCATCCTGGCCGCGCGTGGTCTCCACCGCCTCATTCGTCTCCAGGTTGTAGAACACCAGGCTGTCGACCGTAAAGCCCCAGGCGCGCTGCGCCGCCAGGGCGTAGAGGGAGAGCTGCAGGCTCTCGTCGGCGTCCTTCTGCCTGCGCGGCGAGCCGGTCTTGTAGTCCACGATGCGGACGCGGTCGGCCGCCAACTGATCCACCCGGTCCAGCCGTCCCACCACCGGCACGCCGCCGATCTCCACCCGGAAGGCGCGCTCCGTGTCGAGCACCTCCACCGCCTGCCTTGCGGCCTCCTGCAGGAACCCGCGCAACTGCCGTTCGCCCTGCTGCTGGTAGAGCCCGCGCTGGTGCTCGTCCTCCATCCCCGCCTCCGTAAGCATCTGCCGGAACTGCGCCAGCACCTGGTCCTCGCCCTGCGGCCGCCCCGCTCGCACGCTATCGTAGTAGCCCTTCAGCACCGAGTGCATCACCGCGCCGTACTGCATGGCCGCGGCCGGCTCCTCCGGCAGCTTCCAGTCGCGGCGCAGCTTGAACTGCAGCGGGCACCTCTTGTACGCGTCCACGGCGGTGGCGCTCAGCGGCTCATCCGGCAGCTGCGGCCGCGCCGGCAGCTCGAACCACCCGGCCACGGCCGAGATCGCCGTCTGCGCCGCCGCCTCCAACTCCAGCAGCGTCTCCGCCTCGCGCTCCACCAGGAACGGACGCAGCTTGCGGTCGTGCAGCAGCTCGCGGACGAACCCCGGCGGCGTCGGGTCCTTGCCTCGCCCCCGTCGCGCGAAGATGGCCAGCCGGTCCCGCGCCCGCGTCATGGCCACGTAGAACAGCCGCCGCTCCTCCTGCTCGTGCCCGTACTTGCCCGCGTCCTCCTCGAACGAGCGCGAGTCCCGCAGCTCCGCCGGGAAGTCGAACAGCGGCTCTTTGTAGTTCCCGGGGAACGACTGCTTGCTCGCCCGCAGGATGAACACCTGCTTGAACTCCAGCCCCTTGGCGCTGTGCGCCGTCATCAGCCGCACCGCATCGTGCTCCTCGCCCGCCGGCAGCGGCACCGCGCCCTTCGCCTCGCGGAACATCTCCAGGTATTCCAGGAACTCCTGCAGCGTGCCCGTTCCGGTGATCGGCTTCTCCAGCCACTTCGAGATGAACTCCCGCAGCGCCACGATCGGACGGCAGCCCAGGTCGGCTCCGAAGGGTCTCAGCACTGGCACCAACAGCGCATCCAGCTTCCAATGCAGACGGCGGGCCTCCGCCCGCGCCTGCTCCAGGGCCGCCAGCACGGCCGTGCCGCCCTTCACCTTTTCCAGCAGGGCGGACAGGCGGGCGTCACGCGGCGCAGTGGCGGTTGCGTGCCGAAGCTCCCTGGGGTCGATCGCGCCCGGTAGCAGCGACGCCGCCCGCAGCACGCTGACCGTATCGTCGGGCGTGACCAGGGAGCGCAGCACCGCCATGGCGTCGCGCACCGGCGTGGTGTCGAAAACGTCCAGGCCCACGACCTCGTAGGGGATCCCCAGCTGCGTCAACTCGTTCACCAGCTCGTCCCGGTGTCCGTGCATCCGGTACAAGACGGCGAAGTCCTTCCACGGCCGGTCCTCCTTCTCGTGCCGGTCGCGGACGGTGCGCGCCACCGTGTTGGCCTCGCTCAGGTCGTCGCCTCCGAGAAACACCTCCACCGCCGGGGCAGGCAGCCGCTCCCCGGCTTCCCGCGCCCGCTCCTCCCGCGCCGAGCGTAGCGGCGCGCGCTGGAACTCCAGCCGCGAGCGCACGATCGGCGAGTTCCGTGAGATCAGCCCGTACGCGCACTGCAGGATCGGAGGCGTGGACCGCTGGTTCTCTTCCAGCGTCACCGTTCGCACCTCGGCAAAGCGCGCCAGGAACTGCTCGAAGGCGCCGCTGGTCGCGCCTCGGAAGCGGTAGATCGCCTGATCGGGATCGCCCACCGCGAACACGTTCTGCTCCCGCCCGCCGAGCAGGTGCGCCAGCTCGATCTGCGCCAGGTTGGAGTCCTGGAACTCGTCGATCAGGATGAACTTCGCCCGCTTGCGTTCCGACGCCAGCAACCCTTCGTCTGCCCGCAGCAGCCGCACCGCTCCGCCGATCTGGTGTCCGAACGTGCCCAGCCCGTCGGCGGCCAGCATCTCTTCCACCTTGCGGTACACCCGCGCCAGCTCGCGACAGCGCGCCAGCTTGGCCTCCAGCGGCAGCTGCTCCTCCTCCTTCGACGGGCACACCCGCGGCACCGGGCGCTTGCCTTCGCACACCTCGCGAACGTACTCGGCGTACTCGTCCGGCCCTACCAGCTCGTCGTGGCAGCGGCTGAAGAATTTCAGCAGGTCGTAGAGGAACTCCGCCGGGCTGGCCGCCTTGGTGAAGTGCTCCAACCGCAGCTCCGGCAGCCGCCGCCGCAGGTAGACGTACAAATCCTGCTCGTCGAGAAGCTTGAAGTCCTTGCCCGCGCGTTTCAGCAGCGCGAAGCAGTAGGAGTGGAAGGTGCCGGCCTGGAGTCCCTTGATCGCCGCTGTCCCGAGCAGCGATTCCAGGCGCGACTGGATCTCCGCCGCGGCATCGTCGGTGAAGGTGACCGCCATGATCTCGCCGGCCTTGGCCTTGCCCTCGCGGATCAGGCGCGCGATGCGCTCGGTGAGCACCGTGGTCTTGCCCGTGCCCGCGCCCGCCACCACCAGCATGGGCCCGTGGACATGCTCGACCGCTTCAAGCTGCCGGGGGTTGAGGGAGATGGGCACTGACGGATGCGGAGCTCGCCTGGGGCTGCCATTATCCGAGACTCCGCCGCCGGGGGCAACTAGGAAAGCTGTGGAGAGATGTGGAAAGACCGGTGGTAGCGCCGGCGCCTCGCCGGCTGTCCCGCGGGAGCCACGCCCGCGGCGAGCGATCAATGACTCTGGGAAATCACAATGGCCGCCGCTGCGATCGCCGCCGTTTCCGCCCGCAGGATCGTCGTTCCCAGCGACGCCGCTCGCCATCCCGCCGCGGTGAACGCCCGCAACTCGTCCGCCGTCCACCCGCCTTCCGGCCCGACCGCCAGCGCCACCGGCGCCGACACGCCCGCCAGCGCCTCACGCAACGTGCTCCGCTCCCCGGACTCCGCCAGCAAGATCCGCGTCGCCGCCTCGACCGCAACCGCATGCGCGAACGGCATCGGCTCCTCGATCTCCGGCACCGCCGCCCGCCGCGACTGCTGCGCCGCCTCTTTCGCGATCCGCCGCCAGCGCTCCGCCCGCTTCCCCGCCGCCGACGCCAGGTGCGTCTCCGTCCGCCGCGCGATCACCGGCACGATCCGCGCCACTCCCAGCTCGGTCAGCTTCTCGATCGCCCACTCCATGCGGTCGAACTTGAACACCGCCAGCAGGACGATCAGCTCGGGCAAAGCCTCCGCCTTCACCTCTTCACCCAGCTCGAACTCCACCCGGCGCGCCTCGATGGCCGACACCCGCCCGCGCCGCACCCGCCCTTCCACCGCGATATCGAACTCCTGCCCGATGCGCGCCCGCAGCACCCGCGCCAGGTGCTCCGCGTTCGCGCCCGTGAGCGCAGCGCGGTTTCCCTCGACTTCATCGGCGATCCAGCGGCGGCGCGTCATAGGTCGACGGTCGACAGCCTACGGTCGACTGTTCAAGAGAGGACAATACTTGGGAATACTGGTTTTGGGAACCAGGATGGGGAGCCGTCGACTGTCGGCCGTCCGCCGTCGACTACTGGAACATGTCCTTGACCTTGCTCAGCAGCGTGCGCCGCTCCGGCCGGTTTTCCACCCGCCGCAGCGAATCCAGCTCCGCCAGCAGCTCCTTCTCCCGCTTGCTGAGCTTCGACGGCGTCTGCACCCGCACCTCGACGAACAGGTCGCCCTTGCCGTGCCCGTTCAGCACCGGCACGCCTCTGCCGCGCACGCGGAACGTGGTCCCGCTCTGCGTCCCCTCCGGCACCTTGAGCGCGTACTCACCGTCCATCGTGGGCACTTTCAGCTCCGTCCCCAGCGCCGCCTGCGGATACGAGATCGGCAGCACGCAGTACAGGTCCTTGCCCTCGCGCTCGAAGAAGGCGTGCTCTTTCACGTGCAGCACGATGTAGAGATCGCCCGGCGGTCCGCCGTTCGCGCCCGCCTCTCCCTGCTCCGAGTAGCGGATGCGGGTTCCGTCCTCCACCCCCGCGGGGATCTTCACTTCGATGGTCCGTTCGCGCAGCATCCGTCCGTTGCCGCGGCAGGTCTTGCACGGGTCCTGGATGATGCTGCCCGCGCCCTGGCAATCCGAGCACGTCCGCGAGATGGAGAAGAACCCCTGTTGGTAGCGCACCTGCCCGCGGCCCCCGCAGGTCGGGCAGGTGACCGGCGACTTGCCCGGCTGCACCCCCGAGCCCCGGCAGGTTTCGCACGCCTCGTGCCGCCGGTACTTCAGCTGCTGGGTGGTGCCGAAGACCGCTTCCTCGAACTCCAGCGTCAGGTCCTCGCGCAGGTCGCCGCCGCGCTGCGCCCGGCTGCGCCGCCCGCGGCCGCCACCGAACATGTCGCCGAAGCCGAACAGGTCGCCGAAGATGTCGCCGAAATCCTGGAAGATGCTGGGATCGAAGCCGCCGAACCCGCCCGCGCCGCCGTTCACCCCGGCGTGCCCGAACTGGTCGTAGCGCGCCCGCTTCTGCGCGTCCGCCAGCACGCTGTACGCCTCGCTGGCTTCCTTGAAGCGGTCTTCCGCGTCTGGGTTGTTGGGATTACGGTCCGGGTGGTACTGCATCGCCAGCTTGCGGTAGGCGCTCTTGATCTCCTGATCGCTCGCCGTGCGCTGGACTCCCAGCACTTCGTAGTAATCGCGTTTTGCTTCCGTCGCCGTAGACACGTCCTTCTGCTTACTTCCTGGGATTCTTGGCCACCCGCACCATCGCCGGACGCAACAGCCGGTCTTTCAGCTTGTAGCCGCGCTGCAGCTCTTCGAGGACGTGGTTGTCCTCGGCCTCATCGGTCTCCACCATCTGCACCGCCTGGTGCAGGTGCGGATCGAAGGGCTCTCCCTCGGCCGGGATGGCGCGCACGCCCAGCTTCTCCAGCGCATCGTGCAGCTGCTTGTTGATCAGCTCCACCCCCGAGCGGAAGTCCTTGTCGTCGCCACTCGTGGTCTTTACCGCACGGTCGAAGCTGTCCAGGACCAGCAGCAGCGACTTCACCGCCTCCGCCAGCGCGTACTCGCGGTGCTCGGCGTTCTCCTTCTGCAGCCGCTTGCGCTGGTTCTCGAACTCCGCCTGCTGCCGCGCCAGGCGGTCGTAGAGCAGGTCGCGCTCCTGCTGCAGCTTGCGCAGCTCGTCCGCCGCCGCGGCGCTCTCCACGCCCGCGGCCTGGTTCTCCGGCGCGCCTGCCTCC
Organism: uncultured Terriglobales bacterium; assembly: GCA_964439635.1. Lineage (GTDB taxonomy): Bacteria > Acidobacteriota > Terriglobia > Terriglobales > Acidobacteriaceae > CAYTPH01. The sequence goes on along the minus strand of CAYTPH010000105.1, from coordinate 1,957 downwards.
ATGCCGTTGTCTTCCGCCGCCGGGAGCTCGTGCTCCAGGTCGAGGTCCGGTTTTCCGTTTCCTTTTGCCATACGTCTTTGGATGTTCGCGACTAGTCCTGCGCGTTGAGGATGCGGTCGAAGAGTTTCGCGATGTAGGACACCGCGGTGATGGTGTGCTCGTAATCCATGCGCGTGGGCCCGATCACCGCCAGCGAGCCCATCACCTCGCCGCCCATGCGTGCCGGCGCCCCGATCAGCACCAGGTTGCGCATCTGCGGCATGGCCTCCTCCAGCCCGATCACCACCCGCACCGCCTCCTGCCGCGCGTCCAGGTAGGCCGAGAGCAGCTCGGCGATCTTCTCCCGCTCTTCCAGCATGCGCAGCAGCTGCTTCAGGCGCTCGCGGTCCTCTTCGCTGACCACCAGGTTGGCCACGCCTTCCACGAACACGCTCTGCGCTCCCGGGTCCGACGCCAGCGCTCCGCCGCGCTCCAGCTCTTCCAGCGACGCCCGCAGCCGGTCGTACTCGCTGCGCATCTGCTCCAGCCGCCTCGCGATCTCGCTGCGCGTTGCCTCCATCGTCCAGCCGCGGAAATTCTCATTGATGTACCGCGCCGCCGTGTCCAGGTCCGCCTGCGGCAGGTCGTGCTCCACCCGCAGCACCCGGTCGCGCACCAGACCTGACTTCGTCACCACCACGGCGAGCACCTTGTTGACAGCCAGCCGCGAGAAATAAACGTGGTCGAGCGCGTTCCGCGGGCCGCCGGTGGTCATGGCGATACCCACCCCGCTGGAGATCAGCGACAGCACGTGCGAGGTCCGCTCCATGAACTCCGGCACGTCCGCGATCCCCTTCAGCGAGCCCTGGATCAGCCCCTCGTCCACCGGCGACAGGTGCGCCTTGCCGGTCAGTTGCTCCACGTAGTACCGGTACGCCTTCGGAGTCGGCACCCGCCCCGCCGAAGTGTGCGGCTGTTCCAGGAACCCCGCTTCCGCCAGGTCGGCCATCACGTTGCGGATGGTCGCCGGGCTCAGCCCGTCGGGATTGTGCCGCGACAGCGTGCGCGACCCCACCGGCTCACCCGTAGAAATAAAGGTCTCCACGATGGCGGTCAGTATCTCCCGCTCCCGCGACCCGACTTTGCCCTGGAGTGGCATCCGTTGACCCTAACTACCTTTAGATGCAAAAACTTAGACAAAGATTGTGAGACTTCGCCTAGCTTGATTCTAGGGAGCGAGTGAGAGGGTGTCAAGGATTGGCACTCCGGGTATCGGAGTGCTAAAGAGACAGCCGGAGCGCCCGCCGCCCCGGCAGCTATGTAACGCTGGCGTCCCGCCGGCTGTACCGGGGGCGTCTCGCCCGCGAAACTACTGGATCTTGATCACGCTCTCCGGCGCGGCCTGCTCTTCCACCCGCTTCACCAGCGCCCGCGCCAGCTCGTAGAAGGACTTGGAATGCTCTCCTTCGCCCCGTAACACCACGGGATTCCCGGAATCGCCGCCGCGCCGCACCTCGGGGTCGAGCTCGATGTGTCCCAGGAAGGGCACGCCGAACTGCCGCGCCGTGCGCTCCCCGCCGCCCTTGGAAAAGATGTCGATCTCGTGCTTGCAGTGCGGGCACACGAAATGGCTCATGTTCTCCACCATGCCCAGCACCTCCACCTTCACCTGGCGGAACATCTCGATGGCCTTGCGCGCATCCTGCAGCGACACGTCCGACGGCGTCGACACCACCATCGCCCCGGTCAGCGGCACGGTCTGCATCAGCGAGATGGCCACGTCACCCGTGCCCGGCGGCAGATCCACGATCAGGTAGTCCAGCTCGCCCCACTGCACCTGCTGCAGGAACTGGCGGATGATGGAGTGCAGCATCGGCCCGCGCCAGATCAGCGGCTTGTCGCCGGGATTCAGCAACCCCACCGAGAGCACCCGCACCCCGTAGTTCTCCAGCGGCAGGATGCGGTTGTCGTCGGTCAG
>CAYTPH010000104.1:0-9080 GCA_964439635.1 uncultured Terriglobales bacterium | reverse complement strand
CGCGCAGCGTCGCCGGCGCGGCGACCCCGCGAACTGGGACCAGATCACGAGGCAGGACGCTGAACCCACGGTCCTCTCGCTCAAGGAGGTCGAGGCCATGGACCCGGTCCGGCTCCTCGTCGCGAAGCGCAAGGACCTGAAGCTGACCTTCACCACCTTCTACGACACCACGCGCGACGTCCGCACCTTCACCTCCGACCGGCTGGAGGGCTCGGTGCAGGCGGAGCACACCTACAGCCTCGCTACCACCTTCCTGTATCGCTTCACCTACCGGCGGGTGAAGGCGCGCGACCTGGCCATCGACCCCGGCCTGATCGAGCTGGCCTCCCGGCCGGTGCGCGTGGGCATGCCCAGCTTCACCTACATCCTGGACAAGCGGCAACCCGATCCCATCGACACCCAGAAAGGCATCTACACCACCGCCGACATCGGCGTGTCCTCCGGCATCTTCGGCTCGGAGGCCAGCTTCACCCGGCTGCTGGCGCTCAACTCCACCTACCACCCCCTGGGCCGGCGCAAGAACTACGTGCTGGCGCGCTCCACCCGCATCGGCATCGAGCAGCCCTGGGGGGACTACAACATCGGCGCCGGCACCCTGGACCGCATCCCGCTCCCCGAGCGCTTCTTCGCCGGCGGCGGGAACTCGCATCGCGGATTCCCCATCAACCAGGCGGGGCCACGCGACCTGGAGACCGGGTTCCCCCTGGGCGGGGCCGCCATGTTCCTCAACAACGTGGAACTCCGCCTCCCCCCGGTGGTGATGCCTTTCATCGAGGACAACGTGAGCTTCGTCCTCTTCCACGACGTGGGGAACGTGTTCAGCAGCCCGCGCGACATGGCGCGCAACCTGACCAGCTTCAAGCAGAACAAGCTGTCCACCTGCCGGCCCTTCGACGCCATCGCCAACCCCATCCCCGCGTGCGACTTCAACTACATGGCGCACGCCGTGGGGGCGGGTCTCCGCTACAAGACGCCCATCGGGCCGGTGCGCGTGGATTTCGGCTACAACCTGAACCCGCCGACCTTCCTGGTGAACCGCGAGAACCGCACCGAGACCGCGCGGCGCTTCAACTTCTACTTCTCCATCGGGCAGACCTTCTGATGCGACGCACCCTCCAACTCGCGCTGGTGATGGCCCTGGTGGCGGCGTCCGCTGCCGGCGCGGAGGTCATCGAGCGCATCGTCGCCAAGGTGAATTCCCACCCCATCCTGTCCAGCGAACTGGATGAGGCCCTGCGCTACCAGTGCCTGCTCGACGGCAAGCCGCTCGACGGGCTGAGCGGCGACGACCGCAAGCAGGCCCTCGACCGCCTGGTGGACCGCGCCCTCATCGAGCAGCAGATGAACGGCGCCACCTACCCCCGGGTCACCCCCGAGGAGGTGGCCAAGCGGCTGGCGGAGATCCGGGCGCAGCTGCCCGATGGCGGCTCCGACGAGGCCTGGCGCGCCGCCCTCCTCCGCTATCGCCTCTCCGACGAGGACGTGGCGGAACAGCTCTCCACCCAGCTGGACGTGCTGCGCTTCGTCGAACTGAAGTTCCGGCCGAACATCCAGGTGGACCGCCGCGCCATCCAGGACTACTACCTGCAGCACCTCATCCCCGAACTGCACAAGCGGGGCGCGCGCGAGGTGCCGCTGAACGAGGTCTCGGACCAGATCCGCGAGCTGCTGGTGCAACAGCGCATCGACGAGCTGCTCTCCGCCTGGCTGGTGACCCTGCGAGCCCAGGCCGAGGTGGAGCTGCCATGAACCGCCGGGTCCGAGCCCGCCGCTTCAAGCTCACGCAGGTCATCGTCGGCCTGCTGCTGCTCGGCTTGTTCGCCGGTCTCGCCTGGTATCTCACCAGCGACCGCTTCCGCGAGCGCGTGCGGCGCAAGGTGGTGGCCGAGATCGAGCGCATCACCGGCGGCCGGACGGAGATGAAAAGCTTCCGCTGGAACCTCTCGCGGTTGGAGTTCGAGGCCACGGACGTGACCATCCATGGCCTGGAATCGCCGGACGAGGTGCCCTACGCCCACGTGGACCGGCTGCTGGTCCAGGCCAAGGTGCTCTCCCTGTTCGACCGCGAGATCGGCCTGCGCCAACTTCGCGCCGAGCGGCCGGTCGTGCACCTGATCGTCTATCCCGACGGCAGCACCAACCAGCCCACGCCGAAGGTCAAGCAGGAGAGCGGCCGCTCGCCCATCGACCGCCTGTTCGACCTCCAGATCGACCGCCTGGAACTGATCGACGGGCAGGTGCTCTACAACGACCGCATCCTGCCGCTGGATCTTAGCGCCAACGACGTCGCCTTCGGAATGGAGCACGTGTACGCCGAGAAGCGCTACGACGGCAGCCTCAACGTCGGCACCATGGCCACACGACTGCAACGCTACGGGCCGCTGGAATCCAACACCGAGGTCCGCTTCAGCCTGTGGCACGACCGGGCGGAATTGAAGTCGCTCAGGTGGGCGTCGAAACGGTCGCAGTTCGAAGCCAGCGGCTCCATGAAGGACTGGAAGAACCCGAAGATCGAAGCCAAGTACAACGCCTCCCTCGATCTGGCGGAGCTGGCCTCCTTCGCCCGCATCCCGCAGTTGCGCGGCGGCCACCTGGATGTGAACGGCGAAGGGTCCTACCAGCTGGGCCAGGGCAGGGACTTCGCTTCCGCCGGAAGACTGGTGGCGAAGAACGTCCGGTGGCGCGACGCCGGCCTGGACCTGCCCCCGGCGCATCTTGGCGCCACCTTCTCGCTCGATGGCCGGCACCTCGCGCTCTCCAACCTGTTCGGCAGCATCTTCGGCGGCAGCCTCTCCGGGTCGGCGGAGATCCGTGACTGGATGGCGAAGCGGCAGGTGGGATCGGCCAGGGTGCGCCTGGCGCGCCTCGATGTCAGGGGCCTGGCTGCCGCTTTCTCCACGCCCTCGGTGCAGCTCTCCAAGATCGACGCCGTGGGGACCGCCGACGCGACCGTGACCGCCGACTGGGTGGGCTCACCCCGGAACGCCGAGGCCTTCGTGACCCTCGACGTCGCTCCGCCGCCGCAGGTCGAGGCCGGCCAGATCCCGCTGACCGCGCGCGCCCTCGTCGTCTATCGCGGCGCGCAGCAGCGGCTGGAGGTGCAGCAGCTCAACCTGGCCACGCGCGCCACCCGGCTCGATGCCGCCGGGGTGGTCGGCAGCGAGACCGCCAGCCTGAACGTCGCCCTCAATTCCACCGACATCTCGGAATTCCAGCCGGCCCTGGCCGCCTTCGGACAGGAAGAGCTCCCCGCCCAGGTCAACGGCCGCGCTTCGTTCAACGGAAAGGTTGCCGGGAAGCTTGGCTCCCCGACGGTGTCGGGTCATCTGCAGGTGTCCGATTTCACCACCATCATCACCCCGGCGGCGCAGCCGGGCGACTCAGCTCCGCTGCCGAGCCCGCGCCGTATCCACTGGGATTCGCTGGCAGCCGACCTGGAGTATGCGCCGGCGCATGCGGCGGTCCGCAACGGCAGGCTGGAACGAGGCGGCGCCCGCATCGGCTTCGACGCCTCCGCCCAGCTCCGGCGCGGCAAGTTCGACGAGAGCTCGCCGTTCACCGTCGCGCTCACCGTCACCGATGCGGAACTGGCCGACCTCCTGTCGCTTGCCAGTCTGGACTATCCGGTCACCGGCAAGCTCTCGCTCAAGGTTTCCGCCTCCGGGTCGCGCAGGGACCTGCGCGGGCAGGGGCACCTGCAGTTGCTGGGCGGCGCCATCTTTGGCGAGCCGTTCAAATCGCTGCGCGCCGACCTGCGCTTCGCCGGCAACGAGGCGCAGCTGGACAACCTGGTCTTCTCCCACAACGGCGCCAGGATCACGGGGACGCTGGCCTACAACTGGGAGAGCGAGGGTTACCGCTTCGAGCTGCGCGGCGACTCCTTCCAGCTCGCCGACTTCCGACGGCTCCAGACCGAGCGGCTGACCATCGCCGGCCTGGCCAGCTTCACCGCCAGTGGCTCCGGGACCCTCGATGCCCCCGTCATCAATGGGCGCCTGCAGGTGGGGAACATGGTGCTGAACTCGGAGGAGGTGGGCAGCCTGCAGGCCGAGGCGGTCACCCGCGGCTCCGAGCTGCGCCTCACCGCGCGTTCACTGTTTGAGAACGCCGAGCTGGCGCTCGATGGCACCGTCCAGCTCCGGGGTGATCTTCCCGCCGAACTGCGCCTGCATTTCAACCGCGTGCATATCGACCCGCTGCTCACCGCCTACCTGCAACGGCGGGTCACCGGCCACAGTCAGATCGCGGGAGCAGTGGACCTGCAGGGGCCGCTCAGGCAGCCGCGTCTCCTGACGGTGAATGGCACCATCGACCAGTTCTCGGCGGAGCTGGAACGCATCCGCATCGCCAGCGAGGGGCCCGCGCGCTTCACCCTGCGCGACCAGGTGTTCCGCCTGGAGAGCCTGCACTTGGTGGGCGAGGGCACCAACCTGACGGCGCGAGCCACCGTGGCGCTCGCGGGGGAGCGCGAGATCAGCGGCCGCCTCGACGGCCAGGTCAACCTCAAGCTGCTCCAGACCTTCGACCCCGACCTTGTGTCCTACGGGGGAACCACCATCGGCGTGGTGCTCGGTGGTTCGTGGCAGCATCCCGAGGTCACCGGCCAGGTGCGCATCGAGAAAGCCGGCATCTCCTTCATCGACCTTCCCAACGGCCTGAGCGAGATCAACGGCGTGCTGGTGTTCAACGAGAACCGGCTGCAGGTGCAGTCGCTGACGGCACACAGCGGCGGCGGCACCCTGGAGATCGGCGGGTTCATCAGCTACGCCCGCGGTATCACCTTCAACCTCACCGCCCGCAGCACCGACATCCGCCTGCGCTATCCGCCGGGGGTCAGCGCCATGGCCAACGCCGACCTGCGGTTGGCCGGCTCGCTCAAGGACATGTTGCTCTCGGGCGACATCGAGGTGACGCGCTTCGGGCTGAACCCGCGCTTCGACTTTGCTCTCTACCTGGCGCGCAGCAAGCAGCCGCCCACCGTCCCTGACCCGGCCTCGCCGCTCAACCACCTGCGCTTCGACGTGCACATCACCTCCTCGCCCGAGTTGCAGGTGCAGACTTCGCTGGCCAAGGTCTCCGGCAACGTGGACCTGCGGCTGCGCGGCACGGCCGTGCGCCCGGTGCTCCTCGGCCGGGCGAACGTGGTGGAAGGCGACGTCTCCTTCAACGGCACCAAGTACCACATCGAACGCGGCGACGTGACCTTCAGCAATCCGCTCGGCATCACGCCCATCCTCAATGTGGACGCCAGCGCCCGCGTCCGCGACTACGACATCACCATCGGCCTGCACGGTCCGGTGGACAAGCTCTCCTCCACCTACCGCTCCGATCCTCCCTTGCCGGAACAGGACGTGATCGCGCTGATCGCTCTGGGACGCACGCGTGAAGACAGCCTGTCCACCCAGGCGACGCAGAGCTTCACCGAGTCGGCGTCCAGCGCCATCCTGGGGCAGGCGCTGGAATCCACCGTCAGCAGCCGGGTGCAGAAGCTGTTCGGCGTCAGCCGCATCAAGATCGACCCTCAGGTTGCCGGCCCGGAAGGGAACCCCAACGCCCGCCTCACCATCGAGCAGCAGGTCTCCAACAAGGTGACGCTCACCTTCATCACCAACCTGTCGCAGTCGGCGCAGCAGATCGTCCAGATCGAGTACAACGTCAACCGGAACTTCTCCGTCCTGGCGGTGCGCGACCAAAACGGCGTCCTGGGCTTCGACATCCGCTACCGCCAGCGCAAGCGCTAGAGTCCCACGCGGTGGGCGGTCTTTGCGACGGCACTCCTCGCAAGCGCACAATAGCCCCGTGGACCCGCATCACCCCCAGCGCGTAGCCATGGTCGAGGAGCAGCTGCGCCGCCGCGGCATCCGCGACCCGCGGGTGCTGGCGGTCATGGAGCGCGTCCCGCGGCACGAGTTCGTGGATCCGCGCTACCAGCGGGAAGCCTACGACGACCACCCCATCCCCATCGGCGAGGGTCAGACCATCTCCCAGCCTTACGTGGTTGCGGCGATGGCGGAGGCCCTGGCCCTGCAGCCCGCCGACGTGGCGCTGGAGATCGGCACCGGCTCGGGCTACCAGGCGGCGGTGCTGGCGGAACTGGCGCAGGCGGTGTACACGGTCGAACGCCACGCCGCTCTTGCCGCCCGCGCTGCGGAGACCCTCCGCCGACTCGGCTACAAGAACGTCGAGGTGCTGGTGGGCGACGGCAGCGAGGGCCTGCCGGAGCACGCTCCCTACGACGCCATCCTGGTGGCCGCCGCCGCCCCCCAGGTCCCGCCCCCGCTCTTGGCGCAGCTCTGCGAAGGCGGGCGCATGATCGTCCCCGTCGGCAATCCAGCCAGCCAGCAGCTCGAGCTCATCCGCAAGCTTCAGGGTCGCCCGGTAGCCTCTCACCTCGACCTGGTGCGCTTCGTCCCCCTCATCGGCCGCGAGGGCTTTCGCGAAGGCTGGTGACCTCGGATGAGAGCAATTTAATCTGCCGCAACTATCCGGAGTGCCCTCCTGCCTCATCTAATCAGGGGAGAAGGAGGAGAGGAAAGATGAAGACCAAGATCTCGATTGGGCTTGCGATGCTGTTGGCCACGGTCTTGGCCCTTCCGGCGACGGCCTCCCAGGCCGCCGGCAAGGGGCCCGACGACCGCGCCATCCAGGAGCAGGTCGAGCGCAAGCTCAAAGGCGACGGCAACCTGAAGAACGTGCGCGCTTCGGTGAAGGACGGGATGGTGACCCTGGAGGGGAGCGTGAAGCTCTACCGCGACAAGGTTCGCGCCGAGCGCAATGCCCGCGGGGTCCGCGGCTCGGAAGGGGTCCGCAACCTGGTCCAGGTGCAGACCGACCGCGTTCCCGACGAGCAGCTCCGCGAAAAGCTTGCCGAGAAGCTCGCCTACGACCGCATCGACCGCGGCCAGATGTTCAACAACATGACCCTGAAGGTGGAGAACGGCGTGGTCACCGTGGGCGGCGACGTGCGCGACGACGCCGACCGCGACTCCGCCCTCGACATCGTCGCCCGCGCTCCAGGTGTGGTCGAGGTCATCGACCAGATCCACGTGGCTCCGGTCTCCAACTTCGACGACGATCTGCGTATCCGCACCGCCCGTGCCATCTATGGCGACCCGGTCCTGCAGAAGTACGGGCTGAACCCGGTGGCGCCCATCCGCATCGTGGTGGAGCGCGGCAACATCACGCTGTACGGGGTGGTGGACAACGAGCTTGACCACCGCACCGCGGTGATGCGCGCCAAGCAGGTGGCCGGCGGCTTCACCGTCACCGACCGCCTGGCGGTCGCCAGCAGGGAGCCGAAGTGACCGGCTGCACTCCGCGCCTGTCATCCTGAGCGACGCAGTGGCGGCTCATAAGCCGCCACTGCGGAGTCGAAGGACCCCTACCCTAAAGGAGATTCTCCGACCGCTCCGGTAGAATCTGTGTGTGCCGCTTCTCCGCCACATTCGCATTACGCTGGAGATGATCAAGTGGGAGCACTCCATCTTCGCGCTCCCCTTCGCTCTGTGCGGTGCCATGCTGGCCGCCGGCGGCCTGCCGGCCGGCCGGCAACTGGCTTGGATCGTGGTCGCCATGGTGGCGGCGCGTTCCGCGGCCATGGCCTTCAACCGGCTGGCCGACGCCCGCCTCGACGCCCAGAACCCGCGCACCAGCGCGCGCGCGCTTCCCGCGGGCCAGGTATCCCGCGCCTTCGTCGCCGTGTTCGTGGTCGTGGCTTGCGCGGTGCTGGTGCTCGCCGCCGCCAAGCTCAACCGATTGGCGCTGTATCTCTCGCCGGTGGCGCTGGCTGTGCTGCTGCTGTACTCGTACACCAAGCGGTTCACCCGCTGGTCGCACCTGGTGCTGGGGTTTGCGCTGGGGATTGCGCCGGCAGCCGCCTGGATCGCCATCCGCGGCTCGCTCGACCCCCGCATCCTGATCCTCACCGCCGCCGTCACCCTGTGGGTCGCAGGTTTCGACGTGCTCTACGCCTGCCAGGACTACGATTTTGACCGCCAGGCCGGCCTGCATTCCATCCCGCGCTATGTCGGTATCCCGCGAGCGCTCCTGGTGGCGCGGCTCCTGCACGCCCTGATGTTAGGGCTGCTCGTCCTCCTGGTGGCGCTGTTCCAGCTGGGATGGCTGGCCGTGGCCGGCGTGGCGGTGGTCGCTCTCTTGCTCGTCTACGAGCACTCGCTGGTCCGTCCCGACGACCTCTCCAAGCTCAACGCCGCCTTCTTCACCATGAACGGCGTCATCTCGGTGGTGTTCTTCCTGTTCGTCGCCTCCGACCTGCTGCTCCTCCGTTGACGCACAATTCCTGGTGCAATCCCTTCCGTTCTGGCCTATAATCGGCACGAGTTTGGGCAAGTGAAGGACCGTTCCATTTAGGAGCACCCCTTGCAGCCGCCGCGGCCGCACGGGGATTTTCTTTTTGGGGCATAGGAACCACTTCCCAACACATCGCCCGACCGCGGGCGTAAAGGAGTCGGAGCATCACATGAAGGAACGTGGAACTGTGAAGTGGTTCAACGCTACCAAGGGATATGGATTCATCCAGCGCGAGAAGGGCGGCGACGTGTTCGTCCATCACAGCGCCCTGCAGATGGAAGGCTTTCGCACGCTGAACGAGGGCGACGCGGTCGAGTTCGAGACCGTGGAAGGCCCCAAGGGCCTGCAAGCCCAGAACGTCACCCGGCTCTAGGCGCCATCGCATCGGCCACACCAACGCGGACCAGCCACGCTGGTCCGCGCACCCCTGTCCCCGTCCGCGCGGATTTTTCCGATATCATGGATTGATGCCGCACGCCTTCCAGACTGACGACCCGCGCCTGCTTCCCGTCGCCGGCAAGGTGATGGCGGGCGAGCGCCTGTCGGCCGACGACGCCCTGGCCTTGTACCGCAGCGGCGACGTCCTGGCCGTCGGCTGGCTGGCGAACCACGTGCGCGAGCGCATGCACGGCAACGTGGCCTGGTTCAACGTCAACCGCCACATCAATCCCACCAACGTCTGCGTCGCCGCCTGCCGCCTGTGCGCCTTCGGCCGCAAGAAGGATGCCCCCGGGGCCTACACCATGGCCCTGGAGGAAGCTTTCCAGACC
>CAYTPH010000103.1:0-9143 GCA_964439635.1 uncultured Terriglobales bacterium | reverse complement strand
CTTCCTCGGGCTGCAGGAGATGCTGGTGTACTTCGACCCGTGGATCGCGGGAGTGGTGATGCCGACGCTGATCATCGTGGGGCTGATGGCGATCCCGTACATCGACACCAACCCGCTGGGCTCGGGGTACTACACGCTGAAGCAGCGGCTGTTCGCCATCGGGACGTTCACCTTCGGGTTCATCGTGCTGTGGGTAGCCATGATCATCATCGGCACCTTCATCCGCGGGCCGGGCTGGATGTGGTTCTGGCCGGGGCAGACCTGGGACCACAACAAGGTGATCTACGAGGTGAACGTGGACCTGCACGAGTACCTAGGGATCACCTCGCAGCCGTGGGTGGGGATCTTCGGGGCGGTGGTGGTGGGGCTGTACTTCGCCGTGACCGGGCTGGTGGTGCACGTGCTGTTCAAGCGGTACAACCGCCGGAACTACGAGCGCATGAGCTTCCTGCAATACAACGTGATGATGGCGATGATGCTGCTGATGCTGTCGCTGCCGGCGAAGATGGTGGTGCGGCTGCTGTTGCGGATCAAGTACGTGTGGGTGACACCCTGGTTCAATGTCTGACGTCCGCCGTCGCTGAAGCGACTGAGGAGTTCTTCTGTGCCGCATACCCGCCACTTTCGTGGCGGGCTGTAAAGCCGTCGTCGCTTTGCGACGAACAGGTCCAGGAGGGTTGGGGTGGCTGAGGACTTCGAGAAGGATCCGATAGTCTCGCGGTCGTACACCAAGGAGTACCTGGTGGCGACGGTGCTGCTGGTGCTGTCGCTGCTGTGGGCGCTGTACGACGAGGGCTGGGGACAGCGGCCGTGGAAGAGCTTCCAGCATGAGTTCCGCACGCGGTACGCCCAACTGCTGAAGCAGACGCGGTCGCTTTCCGCCAAGTCGGAAGAAGAGATCAAAAAGAGCGCCGGGTACCAGGAACTGGACAGCGCCTACCAGCAGGTGGTGAAGGAGATCGAGCCCAAGACGAAGGAGATCCAGCGCAAGATCGGGGAGGAGATCGAGCCCAAGATCGCGGCGGTGCAGATCCCGTTCACGGATGCGCGGGCGCACATCGCGGCCGATACCTACGACCTGGAGACCACCACCAGCAAGTCGTCGCGCGACAGCAAGCTGAAGAAGCTGGAGGATTACAAGAGCCGCCAGAGCCACACGGTCGATCACAAGGCCTTTGCGGGCAAGAAGTTCAGCTACTACGAGCTGGAGAAGATCTACGAGGAGCTGAAGGCGGAGAAAGCGGCCCTGGTCGCGCAGCTGGGCGAAGCGATGAAGCCGGCGCGGCTGGCGCAGGAGAAGCGCGACGAATACCTGACCGACCGCATGAGCACGCTCACTCCGGAGCAGCTCAGCGGGCTGCAGCGCAAGTACGACGAATGGACGCCGGCCATCCGGCAGATCAACGTGGCGGACGCCAACATCGTGGACCGCTGCGAGTCCTGCCACATGGGAGCGCGGGAGCCGGTGCGCATCACTCCGGCGCTGATGACCGGCAAGGGCGCCAAGCCGGACCAGTACAGCCGGGCGTTCGTGAGCCATCCCGATCCGGAGCTTCTGAAGATCCACGACCCGGAGAAGTTCGGCTGCTCCACCTGCCACCAGGGCAACGGGCGCGCCACCTCCAGCGTGCAGCAGGGCCACGGGCAGTACAAGCATTGGCTGTGGCCGCTGTACGCGAAGGAGAACGTGGAGTCGGGCTGCCAGACCTGCCATGGCGCCGACATGGTGCTGCCGGGCGCGAGCACCATCAACCAAGGCAAGGACCTGTTCCGGCAGCGGGGCTGCAACGGCTGCCACCGCTACGAGGGATACGACACCGAGCCGGAGCAGCTGCTGAGCATCGGCCAGCAGATCAAGCAAGTCGAAACGCAAAAGAAGGAGAACCTGAAGCGGGCGGCGCTACTCTCCAAGCAGGGCGACGAGGCCGAGGACAACGCCGAGGCGCAGAAGTTCTACCAGCAGGCGGAGAAGCTGAAGCTGGACGTCAGCCACCTGGAAGGCCGCATCGAGCAGCTCGACCTGCTGAGCCGCAGCGTGCTGCGCGACATGAAGAAGATCGGGCCGAACCTGAAGGAGGTACGGCTCAAGCTGAACAAGGACTGGATCCCGGCATGGGTGCACAAGCCGACCGATTTCCGGCCCGCCACCAAGATGCCGAACTTCCGGCTCAACGACGAGCAGGTGCAGTCCATCTCGGCGTATCTGTGGCAGACGGCATTGAAAGACGCCCTGCCGAAACGCCAGCCTGGGAACGCGACCCGGGGCAAGGAGCTGTTCGAGACCCGGGGCTGCATGGCCTGCCACTCGATGGGCGAGGGCGACGCCATGCAGGGCGGCGACTTCGCCGCCAACCTGACGCGGGTGGGTGAGAAAGCCAACTACGATTACCTGGTGCGCTGGATCCACAACCCGCGGCAGCGCACACGTCCTTACTGCCCGTACGAGAAGAGGGACATCGGGCCGGAGGACTACGCCAAGAAGGGCCTGCCGTACGTCTTCGACGACGAGCACTCGCAGTGCCCCAACGACGGCCACGAGCTGCAGGTGCAGAACATGACGGTGATGCCCATCCTGCGGCTGACCGAGCAGGACGCGCAGGACATCGCCACCTACCTGATGGGCCAGAAGAAGCAGGAGCCGGGTTCGTACGCGCAGGCCGCGTTCATGGACGATCCGGCGCTGAAGGACAAGGGCAAGCAGTGGATCCGGCACTTCGGCTGCGCCGGCTGCCACGAGATCGCCGGCTTCGAGGAGGAGGGTCGCATCGGCACGGAGCTGACGCAGGAGGGCTCGAAGCCCATCGAGCGCCTGGACTTCGCGCTGCTGACCCACCCGGCGATGCAGGGCCACGAGGCCATCGAGGACAAGACCATCCAGGAGCGGCTGCCCAACGGCCCGGCGAAGAGCAAGTGGTACAACCACAAGGGCTTCTTCGAGCACAAGCTGGCCAAGCCCGACGTCTATGACAAAGACAAGGTCAAGACGGAGACGGAAAAGCTGCGCATGCCGGATCCACACTTGTCCAAGCAGCAGGTGAACGCGCTGGTGACGTTCCTGCTGGGCAGCCAGGAGACTTCCCTGCCCGCCAGCTACCTCTACCGGCCGAAGGATGAGCGGCGCGACGTGCAGGAGGGCTGGTGGATCGTCAAGAAGTACAACTGCATGGGCTGCCACCAGTTCCTGCCGGGACAGAAGACGGCGCTGGAGCAGATCCCGCGCTACCAGGACCCGGACTGGAAGGAGCAGCTGCCGCCCAAGCTGCTCACCGAGGGCGCGCGGGCGAACCCGGAGTGGCTGATGCACTTCCTGCACAACCCGGCGCTGAGCGAGAAGGACCTGGACCGCAACGGAGTGCGCCCGTATCTGAAGGTGCGCATGCCCAGCTTCAATTTCTCGCCCAACGAGCTGCGCAAGCTGGTGCGCTTCTTCCAGGCGCTGGAGAAGCAGCCGATCCCGTACGTGCAGCCGCCGATGGCGGCGCTGACCGCCAAGGAGATGGAGATGGCGCGCAGCCTGTTCACCTCGGTGGCGGCGCCCTGCCTGAAGTGCCACGCCACCGGCGATCCCGCCCACGACCGCACGGCGACGGCGCCCAACTTCCTGCTGGCCAAGGAGCGGCTGAAGCCGGGGTGGACGGAGCGGTGGATCATCGATCCGCAGTCCATCAGCCCGGGAACCTCGATGCCCTCCGGCCTGTTCCGCAAAGAAGGCAGCAAGTGGGTGTTCTCGGGGCCGACACCACCGTCGTTCCAGGGCTATGACCAGGACCATACCAAGCTGCTGGTGCGGTACATGATGCAGCTGACGCCGGAGGAGCAGCGGAGGGTCTCAGGCGGGATGGGCCGGGCGAGCGCGGCGACAAAGGGGGGCGGGACGGCGAGCAGCGGAGGGGCGAAGTAGGGTGATCTGGCCGCGGGCGGGGCGCTCGCGGGACAGCCGGCGAGGCGCCGGCGCTACGAATCAAAGGCCTGGCAATCCTGTAAAATAGGGCGTTTGCCTTAAGGACTTGAACTCGACAAGGAAGGTAGCAATGAAGCGAAAGACTTGGATCGTACTACTGATGATGCTCGCGCTGGTGGCGGTGGTAGCCGGCTGCGGGAAGAAGGAAGAGGCCCCCAGCGAGCAGGCCGCACCGGCGGCGCAGGCGCCGGCGGCGACCCCGATCGATCCGGCTACGGTAGCCACGGTGAGCGGGACGGTGAAGTTCGAGGGCACGGTGCCCAAGCCGAAGAAGATCGACATGAGCCAAGACCCGGCCTGCAAGGGACAGAACGAGACTGAGACGGTGGTCGCCGAGGGCGGCAACCTGGCGAACGTTTTCGTCTACGTCAGCGACGGCCTGGGCAACCGCACCTTCGACGCTCCCAAGGAGCCGGTGGTGGTGGACCAGGATGGCTGCCGCTACCATCCGCACGTGTTGGGGGTGATGGCCGGGCAGACGGTGCAGATCAAGAACAGCGACAACACCACGCACAATGTCCATCCCTCGCCCAAGGACAACAAGGAGTGGAACGAGTCGCAGCCGCCCAAGGGCGCGCCCATCGAGAAGACCTTCGCTCGGCCGGAAGTGCTGATCCCGGTGAAGTGCAACCAGCATCCCTGGATGAAGATGTACCTGGGGGTGGTGAAGCACCCGTTCTTCGCGGTGACCGGCAAGGACGGCAAGTTCGAGCTGAAGGGTCTGCCTCCGGGCGACTACACCATCACCGCCGTGCACGAGAAACTCGGGCCGCAGGAGATGAAGGTGACGGTGGCGCCGAAGGACTCCAAGACCGTGGACTTCAGCTTCAAGGAAGGCGCGGCGACAACGGCGGGAATGTGAGAATCGCCGGGATCTGGGGATCGCCGGGAATGGTCGTGTAAACTGGGTGGGCCGCTGAATGGCGGCTCACTCCATTCTGTTCAAGATGCTTTGGGGGTAGCGGCCCTCGCGGGCCGCCGGCCCGGGTCAGAGACCCGGGCCCACACGGGTCGCCAGGAGCTGCCGTCTGAACGTCTCGCCGATCAAGTACAACCAGGGGCTGCACCGGTTCGCCATCGCGCTGGCGGGCGCGACCTTCCTGCTGTTGCTGGCGGGCGGGCTGGTGACCAGCAACGATGCCGGGCTGGCGGTGCCGGACTGGCCGACCTCCTTCGGCCACTGGCCGATCTCCTATCACTACTGGGCGAAGACGCCGATGGTGGGCGGCATCCTGTGGGAGCACGGGCACCGCATGGTGGCGCAGGTCATCGGCATGATGACCATCGTGCTGGCGGTGTGGATGCACAAGCGCGAGCCGCGGCCGTGGATGCGCAAGCTGGGCTGGGGAGCGCTGGGGCTGGTGATCGCGCAGGGGGTGCTGGGCGGCATCACGGTGTTGAACTTCCTGCCCTGGGCAGTATCGACGGCGCACGCCACCCTGGCACAGACCTTCTTCTGCCTGACGGTAAGCATGGCGCTGTTCACCAGCCGCGGCTGGATGGAGGGCGAGCCCCTGCGCATCGTCGAGACCCGGCACCCGCGGATGGATACGCTGGCTTTCCTGTGCGTGGTGGGGCTGTATGTACAGCTCGTCCTGGGCGCCGCCTTCCGCCATTCCGGCATGAAGCTGCTGCCGCACCTGGTGAGCGCGGTGGCGGTGACGGTGGTGCTGGTGTGGACCGTGACCCGGGTGCTCTCCGAGCACGGGAACCACAAGCCGCTGCGGCGGCCGGCGATGGCCATGCTGTGGGTGCTCCTGCTGCAGCTCTCGCTGGGTTTCGCGGCGTACCTGACGCGGGTGGAGTGGGGGCGCGAGGCGGCGCAGCCGATGCTGGCGATGGTGGTGAGCACGGTGGCGCACCTGGGAGTGGGAGCGCTGCTGCTGGCGTCGGCGGTGGTGCTGGCGCTGCAGTCGCGACGACACCTGGCGATGCGGCCGCTGGTGATCCCCATCCATGAGCCGCGCAAGGCGGTGACGGCATGAGCACCGCTACCCTACCGGTTCCCCGCGCCGGGGTGTTACCGCTGCTGCGCGACTATGCCGAGCTGATGAAGCTGCGGGTGACCTCGCTGATCGTAATGACGGCGTGGTGCGGGTTCTACTTTGGCGCGCTGAAGTCGGGAAACTCTTCGCTCTCCTGGACGCTGCTGCACGCGCTGCTGGGCATCGGGCTGGTGGCCGGGGGCACGGCGGGCATGAACGAGGTCATGGAGCACGAGGAAGACGGCAAGATGCGGCGCACGGAGCGGCGTCCGCTGCCGGCCAAGCGCATGGGGCTGCGGCACGCGGCGGCGGTCTCGCTGCTGGCCACGCTGGGCGGCACGCTGTACCTGGCCCTGGCGTGCAACCTGCTGACCGGCCTGCTGGCGCTGGCGACTTCCCTGACCTACCTGGCAGCGTACACGCCGCTGAAGAAGGTTTCGGCATGGTGCACGTTCGTGGGGGCGTTTCCGGGGGCGATGCCGGGCGTGCTGGGCTGGGCGGCGGCGCGCGGGCGGCTGGACTGGGAGGCGCTGGCGCTGTTCGCCATCGTCTTCTTCTGGCAGTTTCCGCACTTTCACTCCATCGCGTGGCTCTACCGCGAGGATTACGAGCGTGCCGACATCCGCATGCTGCCGGTGGTGGAGGCCGACGGGCGCTCGACCGCGCGCAGCATCCTGCTGTACTCGCTGGGGCTGATCCCGGTGAGCCTGGCGCCGAGCTTCATGCACATGGCGGGGACGGTGTACCTGGCGGCGGCGCTGCTGTTGGGAGTAGCCTTCCTGTGGTTCGGAGTTCGGCTGGCGCGGCTGCGGCTGCCGGCGACGGCGGCGCTCTCCAAGGCGCCGGCGCGGCAGGTGCTGGTGGCCAGCGTCTTCTACCTGCCGCTGCTGTTCGCCGTGATGATGCTGAACCCGGCGTAACGACGCCGTGAACGGTCCCTCGATCCAACTCGTCAACCTGACCCACCGCTACGCGGAACGCGCCGCGCTGGATGGGGTGTCGTTGGAGGTGCGGCCGGCGGAGATCTTCGGCCTGCTGGGCCCGAACGGCAGCGGCAAGACCACGCTGTTCCGCATCCTGTCGACGCTGATGCTGCCCAGCCAGGGCCAGGCGCTGGTGATGGGACACGACGCAGCGCGGGAGCCGCGCCAAGTGCGACGGCAGATCGGGGTCGTGTTTCAAGCGCAGAGCGTGGACATCAAGCTCTCGGCGGCGGAGAACCTGCGGCACACCGGGCATCTGTACGGGCTGAGCGGTGGCGCGCTGAAACACCGCATCCAGGAGATGTTGGAGCGCGTGGGCCTGGCGGAGCGCGCCCAGGAGCGGGTGGAGACCTTCTCCGGCGGGATGCAGCGGCGGGTGGAGCTGGCCAAGGGTCTGCTGCACCGGCCGTCGGTGCTGCTGCTGGATGAGCCCACGACCGGGCTGGACCCGGGAGCGCGGCGGGACCTGTGGGTCTATCTGCGGAAGCTGCGAGACGAGGAGCACATCACCGTGCTGGTGACCACCCACCTGATGGAGGAGGCGGAGCACTGCGACCGCCTGGCCATCCTGAGCGAGGGCAAGCTGGTGGCGCTGGGGACTCCGGCGGAGTTGAAGCGGGAGATCGGCGGCGACGTGGTGCTGCTGGAGACGTCGAGCGAGCCGCAGGGGCTGGCGGCGAGGATCGCGCAGCGCTTCGGCGGGTCGCCGACGGTGATCGACGGGCGGGTGCGGCTGGAGATCGAGAACGGCCACCGCTTCGTCACCGACGTGGTGGAAGCGTTCCCCGGCGAGGTGCAGTCCATCTCGGTGAGCAAGCCGACGCTGGAGGACGTGTTCATCGACCGCACCGGGCACCGCTTCTGGACGGAGACCGCGGGCGAGGCTTCATTACAATAAGAGCAGGAGGAGGCGTGCGAGCATCGATGCTGATGGTGTCGGTGGTGCTGGGAGTGCTCCCGCTGCTGGGAGTGGGGTACATCGCGCTGAGCGACTGGGCGCTGAGCGTGGACGGGCTGTTCCTGATGCTGATCCTGGCGACCGTGGGCGGCGTCTTCCTGCTGAACGCGGCGTGGGAGGCCAAGAGCCTGGGGCTGATACCGAAGCGCAAGAGTGACTCCGGCAGCAAGGCGGCGCATGGCGCATAGCCCCACCATCGCAGCGGAGGCGGCGCCGGCGCGCGCCGGGATCACCCTGGCCACGGCTTCGCTGTGGTGGCGCGAGGTGGTGCGCTTCTACCGGCAGAGGAGCCGGGTGATCGGGGTCATCCTGTCGCCGCTGCTGTTCTGGCTGGTGATCGGGTCGGGGTTCGGACGGTCGTTCCGCGGCGGGGCGGGCGAGGGGCATTACCTGGAGTACTTCTTTCCCGGGGCGCTGACCATGATCGTGCTGTTCACCAGCATCTTCGCGATGATGTCGGTGATCGAGGACCGCAAGGAAGGGTTCCTGCTGACGGTGCTGGTGGCGCCGGTGAGCCGGGCGGCCATCGTGCTGGGGAAGGTGCTGGGCGGGACCACCCTGGCGGCGCTGCAAGGGCTGATCTTCCTGGTGTTCGCGCCGCTGGTGGGGGTGCGCATGGGAGTGGAGCAGTTCGCGCTGGTGGTGCTGATCGTGTTCCTGATCGCCTTCGGCCTGACCGCGCTGGGATTCGCCATCGCCTGGAAGATGGATTCGACGCAGGGATTCCACGCCATCGTCAACCTGTTCCTGATCCCGCTGTGGCTGCTGTCGGGGGCGTTGTTCCCGGTGGAGGGGGCGTCGGGGTGGATCCGGGCGATCATGCGGGGCAACCCGCTTACCTATGGGAACGAGGGGCTGCGGGCGGCGCTGTTCCCGGCGGCGGCGTCGGCACACTTTCCGATGGGCACGTCGCTGGTGGTGCTGGCGGCGTTCGCGGCAGCGGTGTTCTTCGTGGCTTTCCTGATCGCGGGCAGCCGCACCACCCGGCCGGCCGCCTGAACATGGACACTTCCCTGCTGCCGGCGCTGAACGCCACCCTGAACGGCACGGCGGCGGTGCTGATCGCCACCGGGCGGTCGCTGATCCGGCAGAAGAAGCAGCAGGCACACCGGCGGGTGATGATCGCGGCGGTCATCTGCTCGGCGCTCTTCCTGGTCTCGTATCTTTACTACCATTCGCAGGTCGGGTCGGTGCGCTTCCAGGGACAGGGCTGGGTGCGGCCGGTCTATTTCGGCATCCTGCTGACGCACACGGTG
>CAYTPH010000102.1:0-9154 GCA_964439635.1 uncultured Terriglobales bacterium | reverse complement strand
TCTGCACCACCATCTTGAACTTTCCCAGGTCGCTGGCCTCGATGGTGAAGCCCTCGCTGGCGGCGATGGAGCGCAGCCCGCTGACCAGGAACTCGCGCCCGATGATGACCACCGCCATCCACGCCGGCACGATCTGCGGGTTGAACTGCACCAGGGCGATGAAGGCGCCGCAGATGAGCAGCTTGTCGGCCAGGGGGTCGAGCAGCATGCCCAGGGTGGTGATCTGCCCGCGCTTGCGCGCCAGCCAGCCGTCGATGCCGTCGGTGATGGACGCCAGGATGAAGATGGCCGAGGCCAGCAGCTCGCGCTCCCCGTGGGGGCCGTGGAAGCGGGTGCTGGTCAGGATCCAGATCAGCACCGGGACGGCGAAGATGCGGGTCAGCGAGATGTAGTTGGGCAGGTTCACGACTACATAGCGGTCAGTGGCCAGGGGTCAGTGGACAGTTGCCTGAGCGACCAGCGCGAGCAGGCGAATTATCCCGCAGGCGTAGGGGGAAAGCAACGAACGGGCTTTTCCCGGAACATCCCGAGCGAAGCGAGGGGGCCCTGCCGACGGTGGTAGGGATTCCTCGCTTCGCTCGGAATGTTGGAAAAACAAGCAGCCCGGCCGAGGGCGGCCGGGCTACAAGGACCCAAAGTGTCTACGCGTAGATCCCGCGTTGACGGATGGTGTAACCCACGCGATCGATGGCCAGCATGTACGCCGCGATGCGGTTGTTGACGTTGTGGGTCTCGGCGTAGCGCACCACGTCCTCGAAGGAGCTGCGCATGATGTGCTCCAGCTGCTCGTTGACCACCGACTCCTTCCAGAAGTAGCCCTGGCGGTCCTGCACCCACTCGAAGTAGCTGACGGTGACGCCGCCGGCGTTGGCCAGGATGTCGGGGATGACGAAGACTTTCTTCTCCTGCAGGATGTCGTCGGCGGCGGCGGTGGTGGGGCCGTTGGCGCCCTCGGCCAGGATCCTGCACTTCAGGTCGTAGGCGTTCTGGGTGGTGATGACGTTCTCGGTGGCCGCCGGGACCAGGATGTCGCAGTCCTTCACCAGCAGGGCGGCGGGGTCGTGGGCCTCGGCGCCGGGGAAGCCGACCACGGTGCCGTTGCGCTGGCGATACTCCAGCAGCGCGTCCACGTCGATGCCCTTGGGGTTGTAGAGGGCGCCGTCGATCTCCACCAGGCCGATGATCTTGTAGCCGTGCTCGTACATGAGGCGGGCGGCGTTGGAGCCGACGTTGCCGAAGCCCTGCACGATGACGCGGGTCTCGTCGCGGTTCATGCCCAGCTTCTTGACCGCCTCGTCGCAGACCACCATGACGCCGCGGCCGGTGGCCTCGCGCCGTCCCTTGGAGCCGCCCATGTCGATGGGCTTGCCGGTGACCACGGCGGTCACCGTCTGGCGCATGTGCATGGAGTAGGTGTCCATCATCCACGCCATGACCTGCTCGTTGGTGTTCATATCGGGGGCGGGGACGTCCTTCTCCGGACCGATGAACTCGATGAGCTCGGCGGTGTAGCGGCGGGTGATCTTCTCCAGCTCGGTCATGGAGAGCTTCTTGGGGTCGCAGATGACGCCGCCCTTGGCGCCGCCGAAGGGGATGTTGACCACGGCGCACTTCCAGGTCATCCAGGCGGCCAGGGCGCGGACTTCTTCCAGGGTGACGTCGGGGGAGTAGCGGACGCCGCCCTTGGCCGGGCCGCGGGCGATGGAGTGCTGTACCCGGAAGCCGGTGAAGACCTCCAGGCGGCCGTCATCCATCATCACCGGGATGTACACGGTGACTTCGCGGGTGGGGTGGCGGAGGATCTTCCACAGGCCTTCATCCAGGCTGAGCTTCTGCGCCGCCAGGTCGAAGCGCGCCGCCTGCGATTCCCAGGGATTGAACTCCTGTTCGACCGAGATAGCTTTCATGATGGACGTCTCCGAAGTGCGCTCGGCGTGGTCCGGCGCGGAAGGAGCTGGGCGCGCAGGGGGTCGCGAGGCAATCGGCAAGTATAAAGGCCGCCGCAGCAGCCAGACAAGCGGCAGGGACCGCCACGGTTACCGAAGGAACTACCGGAGGGCGAGCGCAAGGCCGAGCGTCAGCCGGCGATCCAGGCCTGCAGCTCCTCTCGGCGCGGGATGCGCCCCGAGGACTTCACCACGCCGTCCACGGCGACCGCGGGGGTGCTCAACACGCCCACCTTCGCCATGGCGGCGAAGTCGCTGACCTTCTCCACCTGCGCTTCGATCCCGGCCCCGCGGACCACTTCGCGCACCAGGACCTCGGTCTCGCGGCAGCGCGCGCATCCCGGACCGTACACGATGATGTGCTTCATGAGCGCCTCATATAAGGAGATTGAACAAGTAACCCACGAGCAGGATGCCGGCTCCCACCACCCCGACGAAGGTGGCGATCAGCCGCGGCTTCAGCACCTTGCGCAGGATGACCATCTCCGGCAAGGACAGGGCAATCACCGACATCATGAAGGCCAGCACGGTGCCCAGGGCGGCGCCTTTGCCCAGCAGCGCCTGCACCACCGGGATGATGCCCGCGGCGTTCGAGTACATGGGGATCCCGATGAGCACCGCCAGGGGCACCGACCACCAGGCTCCCTTCCCCATGATCGCAGCCATGAAGTTCTCCGGCACGTAACCGTGGATCCCCGCCCCCACGGCGATGCCGGCGAGCACAAAGGGCCAGACGCGGCCCACGATGTCCTTCACCGCGGCCGTACCGGCACGGATGCGGTCGTCCCAGGAGGGGTCGGAGCAGGCCTGGTTGTCGCCCGCAAACTGCACCGCGAAAACCCACTCCTCCACGTGCCTCTCCATGCCCAGCCGCCCGATCACCCAGCCCGCGGCGATGGCGATGAAGAGCCCCGTCGCGGCATAGATGACCGCCACCTTCCATCCGAACAGCCCGAACAGAAGCACCAGCGCGACCTCGTTCACCATGGGAGCGGAGATAAGGAACGAGAGGGTCACGCCCAGGGGCACGCCGGTGGTCACGAAGCCGAGGAACAGAGGGACCGCGGAGCAGGAGCAGAACGGAGTGACCACGCCCAGCAGGGCTGCCAAAACGTTTCCCACGAACTGGTGGTGAGAGGCGAGGACCCGGCGGGTGTGCTCGGGGGTGAAGAAGGTGCGCACAATGCCGACGCCGAAGACCACCAGGGTCAGCAGCATCATCACCTTGGGCACTTCGTAAAGGAAGAAGAAGACGGCGCTGCCCAGGTGAGACCTGGGATCGAGGCCCGCCAGCGAGTGCGTCAGCCAGGCCGCGGTTGGTTCCAGGCGCGAGTACAGCAGCGCCCACCCCAGCGCGGCGGCGGCAAGGCCCGCGAACCTGCGTGCGTTGCCAACGGCCGGCGCGGACGGCTCTGCGACTTGGACTGGCTGCGGCATCGGCTCACCCGGCCGGCGCTCCCGCGAATCCGCGGACGCGGGCCGCGATCTCATCGCGCACCCGGCGGAAGACCGCCAGGCGCTCGACCTCGCTGCCGGTGGCGTGGGCGGGGTCCTCGAACGGCCAGTGCAGCCGCTGCCCTGCTCCCGGAAATATCGGACAGGCCTCGTTGGCCCGGTCGCAGACGGTGATCACGTAAGCGAAGTGCTGCCCCAGGAACTTCGATACGGATTTCGACTGCTGCCGGGAGATGTCCACGCCCGCTTCCTGCATCACGCGGACGGCGTCGGGGTTCACCCGCTGGGGTTGGGTGCCGGCGCTGAACACTTCGAAGCGGTCGCCCGCCTGGTGACGCAGCCAGCCCTCCGCCATCTGGCTGCGGCAGGAGTTCCCGGTACACAAGAACAGGACGCGCGGCTTGCTCATGCCTCTGCCCTCGCTTCGGAGGACCGGAACCAGCCGCGAGTGCGATTGCAGACCGAGCAGACGGAGAGCATCACCGGCACTTCCACCAGTACGCCCACCACCGTCGCCAGCGCCGCGCCCGAGCCCGGGCCGAACAGGGCGATGGCCGTGGCCACCGCCAGCTCGAAGAAGTTGCTGGCGCCGATGAGCGCCCCCGGCGCCGCCACGGAATGTTCCACGCGGAACAAGCGCATCAGGCCGTAGGTCAGGCTGGAATTGAAGTACACCTGTATGAGGATGGGCACGGCGATCAGCAGCACGTGCAGGTAGCGGCCGGTGATGTTGTCGGCCTGGAAGGCGAAAATGAGCACCAACGTGGCCAAAAGCGCAGCGATGGTGACCGGGGCGAAGCGGGGCAGCAGGGTGCGCTCGAACCCGTCGCGGCCGTGCCGGCTGATGAACCACTTGCGCAGGAGTGCTCCCACGCTCAGCGGGATGACGATGAAGGCGACCACCGAGTACAGCAGCACGAGGAACGGCACCTCCAGCGACGACGCGCCGCTCACCAGGAAGCGCACGATGGGCGCGAAGGCGAAGAGCATGATGAGGTCGTTCACCGAGACCTGCACCAGGGTGTAGGCGGGGTCGCCGCTGGTCAGGTGGCTCCACACGAAGACCATGGCGGTGCAAGGGGCGGCGGCCAGGATGATGGCCCCGGCGATGTACTGGTCGGCTTCGGCGGGGGTGATCCAGGCGGCGAAGGCGTGCCGGAAGAAGAACCAGGCCACCAGCGCCATGCTGAACGGCTTCACGATCCAGTTGACGAAGAGGGTGATCAACAGGCCGCGTGGCCGCTGGCCGACGTTGCGGATGGAGGCGAAGTCCACCTTCATCATCATGGGCGTGATCATCAGCCAGATGAGGATGGCGATGGGCACGTTCACCTGGCTGCCCTGCCCGAACTCCATGCCGCGCAGCGCGTGGACGAACGAGGGCACGGCCTTGCCGAGGAGGAGGCCGGCCACCATGCACAGCCCGACCCAGAGCGTCAGGTAGCGCTCGAAGAAGGCGAGACGGGGCTTGGCGGGGGCGGCGACCTGTTCCGCGGCGGCCATCAGGAGCGCGCTCCCTTCCGCTCGGCCAGGGCGGAGTAGGGGCGGAACTCGCTGACGGTGCAGGCGCCGTCGCGGATGGCCTGCTTGAGCCTGCGGACATCATCGCGCAGCTCGTGGTCGCCCTGAGCGGCGTTGCGCAGGAACTGCGCCAGCCAGCGGCCGTCGCCCTGCCAGCGATCGCTCAGGCGGTAGAAGACGCGGAAGCCGTCACGCCGGTCGCGCACCAGGCCGGTGTTCTTGAGGTACGTAAGGTGGCGGCTGACGTTGGGCTGGGAGGCGCCCAGCACGTACTGCACGTCGCAGCCGCACAGCTCGCCGTGCAGCAACAGGTTGACGATGCGCAGGCGGCTGCGCTCCGCCAGTCCCTTGAAACAGCGCTCCAGATGTTCCATGCATCAGAATATTCGCATGGACGTATGGTCTTTTCAAGAGGAAAGGACCTTGAGCCACCAGAGTAACTTCTGTACATCTACGTTCATGGTGATAATCAAGTTCAAGGGAGTGCCCCAATGCTGGCCCCTTCAATAATCCCTCTATCGGTATTGCTGATCCTCGCCGCCTTGCCGGCTCTCTCTCAAGAGGGAGTACTCGATTTCACACAGGTCCGCGCCAAAGAGCGTAAGTGGCTCCCCAAGCCCATCGATGTACCGCCCGGGACGGGCAGGCTCGGTGGCATATGCGGAGGCATGCTGGCCCATCCGTCATGGTGGCGAGTTTCGGTGGTTGCGCTTGATCGGAAGGAATACGCGGTTGGGGATGAAGCTGTATTTCGGTTGAGTATCGAAAATCCGGGCAAACAGATTCTTTACTTCCCACAGTACCCGACCGTTGCGGATTTGGAGCCCACGGAGTCTAAAGACTACGCTTGGCTCCCCTACGATATCTGGCTCGTTTTCTCCACCCCGACCGGCCGCCAGATGCGCGTCCACGCGATCACGCTCTACGCAGCGCTACCAGAGAAGGAAAGGAGCCTTGCCGTGCTCCCGGGGCAAAAACTAAATCTCGTGGGCAAAACACGACTCCAGCCAGCCAAAGCAAGCATTCTGGACTAGGGAACCCCGCGGCGTGATGACTGGAGGCCCGAACAGCCCACTACTGTCTCAGTTGAAGCGCGCCTTTCGACGGAAAAGAGCTTCAGCTTCGACGCCAAGGAGCGAGTGGAATGGGTCCACTGCTACCCCCAGCAGCCCTCGAAAGCCGGCGACTCGGTCGAAGTGACCCTTAAACCATCCACACCGTAGATGAGCTGCGCCCCCGAAGCAAGCACAGCCGAGGCGGCGGTGCCACAACACCTAGCGAAGTACTGGGCTGCGCATATTCAATCCCGCACCTGGTCCCACCGTTTTCGGAGACAAGCCGGTCAGGATCATAGCAACCGCAGGGACGTGTACACCCTGGCCAGCGTTTCGCGTGTGTTTGCCAACAACCCCGGCTGGCTGTGGCGGAGGGCGATGCCTCCGACCACGCCGCCCAGGGCAAGCAGGTTGTTGAGGGCCATGTTGGCCAGCATGGCCGCGTGCCGGCCCTCGCGCCAGTACTCCATGGTCTCGTAGGCGAAGGCGGAGAAGGTGGTGAAGGCGCCGCAGAACCCGGTGGCGGCGAAGATGCGCCAGCGGTCGTGGCTGTGGTCGGCGGTCCAGGTGAGCAGGTAGCCCACCAGGAACGAGCCCAGCACGTTCACCAGCAGGGTGCCGATGGGGAACCCGTGGTGGTGGGACAGTTCCGAGGAGAAGTGTGTGAAGGTGAAGCGGGCCAGAGCGCCCAGCACGGCCCCGGCGCACAGGTACAGCAGGTTCTCGAACATGAAAAAACTCCTACGCGGAAGTGGTAGGAGTCATCAGCCCTGAAAGGCGGTTAACGGCGAACTCCATCGCCTGGCAAGTTAGATGCGGCCGGTCCCGCCGCGTTCCAAGAAGATCAGACCTGGATCTCCATGCCTTCGGAGGCGGCGCGGACCTTGGGGTAATAGTTGCGCGCCTCGGTGACGATGCTGTCGATGCAGCGGTCGTCGTGGTCGGGATCGTGGTGGAAGAGCACCAGCTCCTTGGTGCCGCTCTCCATCACGATGTTGACCGCCTCGCGCCAGTGGGAGTGGCCCCAGCCGCGCTTCTGGGCGGCGTACTCCTCGGGCAGGTACTGGGCGTCGTAGATGAGCACGTCGGCGCCCTCGGCCAGCTTGCGCACGTTCTTGTCGAAGACGGGGTGGCCGGGCTCGTTGTCGGTGGCGTAGACCAGCACCTGGTCGTCGGTCTCCAGGCGGAAGCCGAGGCAGCCCTGGGGGTGGTTCAGCCACATGGACTGGACCACGCAGTCGTCGAAGGCGATGCGGTCTTCCTCGATGTCGTAGAAGTTGCGGTGGGCGGCCATCTCGCTCATGTCCACCGGGAAGTAGGGGTCGGCCATCTGCTCCTCGATGGCGCGCTGCAGACCGCGCGAGCGGCTGGAGGAGTGGAAGAAGAAGTAGTTCTCCGGGTTGTTATAGAGCGGCTGGAAGAAGGGGATGCCCTGGATGTGGTCCCAGTGGAAGTGGGAGATGAAGATGTGGGCGTGGACGCTCTTGTTCTCGAACTCCTTGGTGAGCTGCTTGCCGAGGTTGCGGAAACCGGTGCCGCAGTCGAAGACGTAGATATTGCCGTTGACACGCACCTCGACGCAGGAGGTGTTGCCGCCGTAACGCAGGTTTTCCGCCTGGGGAGTGGGAGTGGAACCGCGCACGCCCCAGAACTTGATCTGCATCAGTGTTCACCCTGTTCCGCGGCGCGAAATGCACGCCTGGGACAAAACCAGCCTCTACGCTGCGCACGCCACCGCAGGCGCAGTCCCGCCCCGCTCTGGATGCGCCTCTGCCCAGAACGGAAAAGCACGCTGCTCTGGTTCAGGGGAGGTTCTCAGGAGCGTTGAGCGCGAGCAGTATACGCCAACTAAGACTCGCCAAGTCAATAGTTTCCGAGTTACGCGAGTCGCGC
The DNA here is from genome assembly GCA_964439635.1 of uncultured Terriglobales bacterium. Lineage (GTDB taxonomy): Bacteria > Acidobacteriota > Terriglobia > Terriglobales > Acidobacteriaceae > CAYTPH01. The sequence continues at coordinate 1,284 of CAYTPH010000102.1, read as the reverse complement.
GGGAGGGCCTGGCGATTACGGCTGGTGCCTTTCGTAACCTGGAGGAGTTTCGCAGTCCATGCCCCAAAAAGCGGCTTGACACTGCTGCGGCGGAAGGCGATGCTACAGCCACCTCTGGAGGGGGCCATGGCCGAGGCACAGGAGCAGCGCACCACGCGACGTTTTTCGCTGCGGCTGCCGGTATCCATCAAGTTCTCCAACGGCGAGGTGCACGAGGCCTCGGCGCAGACCAAGGACGTGAGCGCCCGCGGGGTCTTCTTCTACATGGATTCGAAGGTGGAGGAGGGCTCGCCCATCGAGTTCACCCTGACGCTGCCCCCGGAGATCACGCTGACCGAGAGCATCCGCGTGCGCTGCCGCGGGCGGGTGGTGCGCGTCGAGCAGAACCAGCCCGAAGCCAAGGTCGGCATCGGTGCGGTCATCGAGCAGTACGACTTCGTGGCCGAAGTCTAACCACTCCCACCCGTTGCTGCTAAGATGTGGGGCAGTTTGTCGCCTCATGAGCCGTTTCTCTACCCTCGCCGCCTTCCTCCTGTTTTGCCCGTCCGCCTTATCCGCGCAGACCGTGATCGGTGAGCTCTACGCCAGCGACGCCAGCGTGCGCGGATCGGTGACGCTGGCGGCCGGCGGCACGCAGGTGCTGGCGGGATCGTCGGTCACCGCCGGGGAGAGCACGGCAACGCTGCGGCTGGCGCGCGGCGGCGAGCTGCGGGTGTGCCCCACCACCAGCATCAGCGTGAGCGCGGCCCCGCAGGGCAAGGAGCTGATGATCGGCCTGGGCACCGGCGCCATGGAGGCCGACTACCGCCTGGGCGCCAGCGCCGACAACGTCATGACCCCGGATTTCCGCATCCTGCTGGCCGGACCGGGGCACTTCCACTTCGCCTTCGGCGCCGACGTGCGCGGCAACACCTGCCTCCGCTCCCTGCCCTCCAACAACGCTGCGGTAGTGGTGAGCGAGCTGATGGGCGACGGTACCTACCAGGTGCGGCCGGGGGAGCAGGTGCTCTTCCGCGAAGGCAAACTCTCGCAGGCGACCACGGAGGTGGAGAGCTGCGGCTGTCCTCCGCCGCCGCGTGAACCGGTCCACCGCGCGGAAGCGCCGCCGCGGGCCCCCGCGCCGGTGTCGGAACCGGAGAAGCTGCCCGCCGGCCTGGCCATCCCCAAGACCAACGCCATGGAGATGACCGCCCTGACCGCGCCGCCTCCGCCGCTGGCGCCGGATGAGATCCACATCTCGGTGGACGCGCCCTTCGTCTTCCGCGCCCGCGACCTGGTCCCCCC
>CAYTPH010000101.1:0-9159 GCA_964439635.1 uncultured Terriglobales bacterium | reverse complement strand
GGCCCATCAGCATCACCACCGACCTCATCGTCGGTTTCCCCGGCGAGACCGAGCAGGACTTCGAGGAGACCATCACCCTGCTGCACGCGGGCGGCTACGACGGCGCCTTCAGCTTCAAGTACTCGCCGCGTCCGAACACACCGGCGATCGGTAGGCCCGACAGCATCCCCGACGACGAAAAATCGAAACGGCTCGCCATCCTGCAGGAGCGCCAGCGCGAGATCCAGAGGGAAAGCTACAAGAGGCACCTCGGGGAAATACTTGAAGTGATGGTTGAAGGGAAGAACAGGGCGCGCGGGCAGCTGATCGGGCGGACCTCGCAGAACAAGCCCCTGAACTTCACCACCCGGCAGCTCATCGACCCGGCGCCGGGCAGCTACGTCCAGGTGCTGGTGACGCACGCCTTCCCCAACAGCCTGGCCGGAGAAATGGTAGTCTAGGCCGCAACGGAGGTGGCCATGGCCGAAGTCGAGATGAAGATCCGCGGGTTGATGATGGATCCAGTCACCAACATGCCCATCGTCATCCTCAAGGACGTCAGCGGCGAGGCCGTGCTGCCCATCTGGGTGGGGATCTACGAGGCCAACGCCATCGCCCTGGAGATCGAAAAGGTCACCACCCCCCGGCCCATGACCCACGACCTGATCAAGAACGTGCTGGTTGGCCTGGATGCGACGGTGCGCAAAGTGGTGGTCAACGACCTGCGCGAGGACACCTTCTTCGCCATCATCTGGATGGAGCGCGAGGGGCGCATTGTGAGCGTGGATTCGCGGCCCTCGGACGCGCTGGCGCTTGCCCTGCGCGTGGATTGCCCCATCTTCGTCGAGGACTCCGTGCTGAAGAACTCCAAGCTGGCCGGCGCCGTCAGCGACCGGGTCTCCAGCGAAGAGCTGCGCAAGTGGCTGGAGAACCTGAACGACGAAGACCTGGGCAGATACAAAATGTGATCGGGGAATCTGGTAATCGGGGAATCGAACTGCCCCGGGTTTCAGATTCCCCGATTCCCAGATTTCCCGATTCCCAGTCCCGCCCATGCCTGACCCCGCCTCCCAGCTGCAACAGCTCTATCTCGCCGGCTTCGAACTACAGACCTTCGAGCGCTATCCCCGCGCCGTGGGGGTCATCCGCGACGGCTGCATCGCCCTGCTGGAGCCCACGCCCGAAGGCCTGCGCATGATCGGCACGCCGGGCTGGCGGATGGGCGAGGTTATGGGCGTCCTGGTCGAAAAGGACGGCCGCCAGGTCTTCCAGGCCAAGAGCGAAGCCGTGGAGGCAACGGCGGAGCGGCTGGATACGTTGCGCCGCTTCCGCGAAGCGGTCGATAAGGTCCTGACCACCAGAGGCTAGGGTCGGGTCTACGAGGCACAGGGGCGCCCGCACCCGCAGCCGTGACTACGGTTTCCTGGCCGCCACGTCTAAGCCCGACAGTCCCGCACTTCCACCGAAAAGGACCGATATGCTTCGACACCTCGCTGTGTGTGTGCTGGCTGTCGCCTGCCAGGGCGCGGCCCAATCTCAACCGTCGGAGACGCTCTCCGTTCCCGCCGACTCGCCGCGCTGGGAAGTGGAAGGCAACGCCAAGGTGGTCGAACACCAGGGCCGCAAGAGCATTGTGCTGGATGGCGGCGGAGCCACCCTGAAGGACTTCGTGATGCGCGATGGAGTGGTGGACGTGGACGTCGCCACCCCCGCCAGCCGCGGCTTCTTCGGCATCCAGTTTCGCGTGGACGGCGTGAACGCCGAATGGGTGTACCTCCGGCAACATAAGTCGGGCCTGCCGGATGCGATGCAGTACACCCCGGTCCTGAAGACCGGGCTCAACTGGCAGATCTACAGCGGCCCAGGCTTTACCGGCGCCGTCGATATCCCGAGAAGTGAATGGTTCCATCTGCGGCTGGAGGTTGCGGGTGCGCAGGCCAGGCTCTACGTCAGTGACATGCAGACACCGGCTCTGGTCATGGACGACCTGAAGAGCGGCATCCAGAGGGGGCAGCTGGCGCTGGCGGTGCTGACGGGGGCGACGTATTTCTCGAATTTCCAGGTGCGGACGACGCCCGACGTGGCTTGGGAGCGGCACCTGCCGCCGATGCCACCTGGGGCCCTGACCAAGTGGGCCATCTCTCCGGCTTATGACGCGTTGGCCCGCGATCTGGAGCGTCCGCTTGCGCCCGCGGAAAGCGCGGGCATCGCCTGGCAGGAGGTGGAGGCAGAGCCCCCGGGGATGGTCACGTTGTATCGCTATCGCGAAGCGCCGCACCCGCGGGTGACGTTCCAGCGTGACTTTTCGACCCGCCTGCAGCCGCAACCGGGGACCAAGGTGGTCTATGCCAAAACCACCATCGAGTCCGACCGCGACCAGGTCCGGAAGCTCTACCTCGGCTACAGCGACGAGGTCAGCGTCTTCCTGAATGGCCAGGTGCTTTTCCGCGGGAGGAGCGCGCAGTCCTTTCGCGACCCCGGATTCCTTGGGCTCATGGATCCTGAAAACGATGCCGTTTACCTGCCGTTGAAGAAGGGCAGGAACGAACTCCTGTTGGCGGTCAGCGAGCTGGGCGGGGGATGGGGCTTCATCTGCCGATTGGCGGAAGCAACGGATTAGAAGGCGCAATTTTCCACGGACGTTCGCCCGTGTTTACATAATATCTGTTATCGGACATTTGTGATGGGCTGGCCGGCTGGGGCCAGCACCACCGTTGGATGGAACAGCGTCCCTGCCACTCGCGTTGCTATTGCGATCAGGTCGCTCTGCCCTGCGAAGACCTTCACCAGCTTCGCCCGGGACATCTCCGGCAGGTTCACGGCCATGCCGTTGCGGATACGGGCGACATTCTCTTCTGTGGCCGCCACCGATGGGAACTCCGGCAGGACCCGCCGCAGATGGACGAACAGCGCCTCAGCCTCGCCCGCCTGGGCGGCGGCTTCCACCTGCTCCAGCGTCCGGGCGTCCTCCAGGCCGAACTCGGCCACCTGCGTCCGCCGGAGGGTTGCCAAGTGCCCTCCCGTTCCGAGGGCCTGCCCTAGCTCGTGGGCGATAGACCTCAGGTACGTCCCCGACGACACCCGTGCGCGAAAGCTGGCGCGGTCGCCCTCCAGCCGGAGAATCTCCAGCTCCTTGACCTCGATGGTCACCGGCTTGAGCTCGACCTCCTGCTTCTTGCGGGCAAGCCTGTAGGCGGGCACGCCGGCGACCTTCTTAGCGGAGAACGGTGGCGGCACCTGCTGGATCTGGCCACGAAACCTCGCTGCCGCTTCCCGAACCCGCTCCAGTTCCAGATCGGGAGCGACCGCCGGCCCCACCGGGTCGCCCTGGGCGTCGTAGGTGTCGGTGGCGAAGCCGAAGCGGATCTCCCCCTCGTAGGCCTTCTCCGCGCCGGTATAGAACTGCGCCAGGCGGGTGAGGCGGCCCAGGACGAGCGGCAGCACGCCGGTGGCCGCCGGGTCGAGGGTGCCCAGGTGCCCGACCGAGCGCTCTCCCAGGATGCGGCGCACGCGCGCCACCACGTCGTGCGAGGTCATGCCCGCCGGCTTGTCGATGACCAGTACGCCGTTCATAGAGACTTCTGCTATCGTGGACGCAGGTGGCCTGCGGCGTCAACCGCGCCGCCCCGACGACATGCTTCCCATCCGCGACGATGTTCCCCGCCTCACCACCCCCTACGTCACCTATGTCCTGGTGGCGCTGAACGCCGCCATCTTCCTCTTCGAGGTGGCGCTGGGGCCGCGCGGCCGCACCGAGTTCATCTTCACCTTCGGGCTGATCCCCGCGCGGGTGGAAACCTACATGCACGCGGGCGCGCCGGTGGCGGCCTTGCTGCCCATCCTGACCTCCATGTTCCTGCACGGCAGCTGGCTGCACATCATCTTCAACATGTGGGGGCTGTGGGTCTTCGGAGACAACCTGGAGGACCGGCTGGGCCACTTCAAGTATCTGCTCTTCTACCTGATCACCGGCATCGCCGCCGCGCTCCTCCACATGTTCTTCAATGCCGGCTCCGAGGTGCCCACGGTCGGCGCCAGCGGCGCCATCGCGGGCGTGATGGGCGGGTACTTCCTGCTGTATCCCTCGGCGCGCGTGCTGACGCTGGTGCCCTTCTTCTTCCTGTACTTCACCTGGCTGCCGGCGTGGCTAGTGCTGGGCTACTGGTTCGTGGTGCAGTTCCTGAGCGGGGCCGCCACCTCCATCACCCGCTACAACCAGGGCGGCGGGGTGGCCTTCTGGGCGCACGTGGGAGGATTCGCCGCCGGGCTGGCGCTGATCAAGCTCTTCCCTGCCAAGGCGCCGCGGTATCGCTATCCGGATTGGACGTCCTAGCTTGTTTTCTTTCGCCGGCTAAAGCCGGCTCAGAAGAGAAAAAAGAGGGCCGTCGTTTTCGGCGTCGCTAAAAGCGACGCCTCCCCTGCCTGAAGGCAGGGGCTTCCACCTGCGGGGCTTACGCCCCGCTCGCTCTTGATCGCGTTGATTCGAGCAAACCGCTAATCGCCGCTGGGGACGTTCCTTCCCATCGGCCCTGCGGGCCGACACCGCGGGTCAAAGACCCGCGGTCACATGCCTCAACTCCCGGCTTCGGCCGCGGTCTGCATGCGGGCGCGCAGACGGTCGCGCAGCTCCGCCGGCGCGGCCTGGTTGCAGGCCACCAGGAACCACAGCGGGCGCTCGGTGTTGGCGGCCAGGCGTTCCAGGGTCTGCACGTCGGCGTTGGGATGGCGGGCCACGTTCTCCTGCACCGCGTCGTAGGGATGGGTCGCCAGCAGGGCCAGCACCGAGGGCGGAGTGTTGGGGTGCTCGGCGATGGTGCGCAGCAGCATGTAATCGTCGGGCGGAGCGGACTGCGCCAGCTCAGCGAGCGCGTCGGCGGAGGTCTTGGGGCTGTGCGCCGCCTCCATCTTGCGGTCCCAGTCGCGGTTGATGGCGTTGAGCTCGCGGGTGCGGGACTCGATCAGCTCCTGCAGCATGTTCTTCTCGTGGTCGAGCTGCTCGTGCTTGAGGTGGAACTTCTGGATGGAGTCCAGCACCGACTTCAGGTGCTGGCGCTCGCCGAAGACGATCTGCGAGGTGCGGCGGGCGGGATGAAAGCCGCTGGCCTGGTCGGATAAGCGCATGAGGGCCTCCCAGCGGGGCGATTGTATTGCAGATTTCAGATTTGAGATTTCAGATTTTTGCGAAAGCGGCCTGGCTGCATAAGGAAAACCTCACCACGGACGGATGACTCCTCTTCGTCCGTGTCCATCCGTGGCGATCCGTGGTGAGTTGTTACTAGCCTGCAAGAGACCGGCGCCAGAACGCGGAGAACGCTTTAGAGTTGCCCGGCGGTGGGGCCGATGACCAGCTCCTCGACGGTGGCGTTTTCCGGCAGGGTGATGGCGGCCACCACCATGGCGGCGATGCTCTCGGGGGCCATCATGCGGTCCTGGGGCGCCTCGGGCCAGAACTGCTGCCAGATGGCGGTGCGGGTGGCGCCGGGCATCAGGGCGATGACGCGGATGCCGCTCTCCCGCAGCTCCGCCCGCAGGGTCTCGGTGAAGCCCAAGGCGCCGTGCTTGGCGGCCACGTAGGCGGCCATGCCCGGGAAGTAGCGCTTCGCCGCCACCGAGAGATTGTTGACGATGGTGCCGCCCTGCGACATCAGGGGCAGCGTCGCCTGGGTGCAGAGGAAGGTCCCGGTCAGGTTGGTGCCGATGACCTCGTCCCAGACCTCGGCAGACAGTTTGTCCACGTTCGCCAGGGGCCCGGCCACGCCGGCGTTGTTCACCAGGGTGTCCACGCGGCCGAACTTGCGCTTCACCGAGGTGAAGAAGCGGGCGACGGACCTGGCCTCGCGCACGTCGCAGCCCTCGGCCAGGACCGTCGCGCCGCGCGCCTCCAGCTGGTTCTTCACCGAGCGAAGCGCGTTGCGGTCGCGGCCGCAGATGGCCAGGTCGAAACCCACCCCGGCCAGGGCTTCGGCGATGGCAGCGCCCAGTCCGCGGCTGGCGCCGGTGACCACGGCGACCTTCCTCTCCAGCTGTTTCCGAGCCATCAGAGGCTGCCGTTGCTCTTGGCGCGGATGAGGGCGAGGAACTCCTCGCGCGTCTGCTGGCAGTCGCGGAAGATGCCCAGCATGGACGAGGTCACGGCCGAGGAGTGTTGCTTCTCCACCCCGCGCATCATCATGCACAGGTGGCGGGCCTCGACCACCACGCCCACGCCCTGGGGCTCGATGGCCTTCTGGATGGTCTCGGCGATCTGCACCGTCAGCCGCTCCTGCACCTGCAGGCGGCGGGCGACGACGCCGCCGAGCCGGGGCAGCGTGCGCGGCCCGAGCTCCTTCCCGTTGGGGATGTAGGCCACGTGCACCTTGCCGAAAAACGGCAGCACGTGGTGCTCGCAGAGCGAGAACATCTCAATGTCCTTGACGATGACCATCTCGTCGTAGCTGACGTCGAACAGGGCGTCGGTGAGGATCTTCTCCGGGTCCTCTTTGTAGCCCTTCGTGAGGTACTCGAGGGCGCGGTGCATGCGCTCGGGGGTGCGGACCAGGCCGTCGCGCTCCGGGTCCTCGCCCAGGCGCACAAGGACCTCGCGCATCAGCTCATCGAAGCTGGCGCCGGTCAAGCTCACGGGTTCGGTGGTTCTCTTCATCGCTTCACCTGCCATGCCCATCCCTCAGTTCTCCGCCGCCGGCGTACTCGAAGGAGTTCATCATCGTCTCTTCCAGGCGGACCTTCTCCACTTCGGCGGCGTGGAAGCCGCCCTTCAGCACGTCGTACAGCACGGCGCAGAGGTTCTCGGTGGTCGGGACCAGGCCGCGGAATTCCGCCAGCTCGTTCAGGTTCTCGTGGCCGAAGCGCTCCAGCACCATGCGCTCGACCAAGCCATCCAGGTCCACCAGGTTGCAGACCATGCCGGTCCGGGGGTCGACCGGACCGCCGACGGTCACCTCCAGCGCGTAGTTGTGCCCGTGGCCGTACGGATTATTGCACTTGCCGTAGGTGCTCCGGTTCTCCTCCGCCGAGAGCTCGTGGCTGTGCAGCCGGTGCGAGGCCGAGAACCAGTACCGCCTTGTAAGGTGGGCCTTCATGCCTCTCCGTAGAAGTCCACGAACAGATCCGGGGTCTCGTACAGCCGGACGCGGTGCAGGCGGGCCACCTTCAGCGCCGGCTCCAGCCGCTGCCAGATGTAGATGGCCAGGTTCTCGGTCGTCGGGATGGTGTGCTCGAACTCGGGGACTTCCTTGTTCACGAAACGGTGGTCGAGCGCGTCCAGCACCTCCCGGTTCAGGATCTCTTTCAGCTCTTTCAGGTCCACCACGAAGCCCGAGCGCTGGTCGACTTCTCCCCGGACGGTGACTTCCAGGGTGTAGTTATGGCCGTGCCCGTGCGGGTTATTGCACTTGCCAAACAGACGCCGGTTCTCCTCCGGGGTGAACTCCGGGTTGTGGTAGAAGTGCGAGGCGGAGAACTCGGCCCGCCGGGTCAGGTAGACGAGGGTGCCCTGGCGGCTTCGGTCCGCTCCGGCCGGCGATTCGACGACTGCGGTTCGCTGGGACAATAGTGCCGTCCTTTCCATGCCACGCGTCCTGCTCTGTAATAGAAGCGGGAGCGCAGCAAAAGATACGAAAAGATTGGTAACCCCAGTATTCCCAACAACTCCCCGCGCCAGCCGGAATGCGCGCGACGCAGGCGCAGTAGCAGGCGGGTCCACAGGAACCCGAACAGCGCCGCGGCAGTGAACGCTACCCGCGAGTGACCATAGGCGGCAGCCACGAGCCCGGCCGCAAGACTCCCCACGATCGCGGCGAATTCCAGCAGGCGCAGCAAAGCCAAACGGATCGTCCGCGGGAACAGCAGCGCCAGGTTCTTGGTCCAGCCCGCGATCATCTCCTCGGTGGAGCGGTACATGCGTGTGCGGACAGCGTCTCCTCCGAAGCGCAGGCGGATCTTCCCTCCCGCCGTCTTCACCGCGCGCGCCAGCTCAACGTCTTCCAGCAGGCTCTTCGCACAGGCGGCATGCCCGCCCGCCCGCTCGTACCAGTCCCGCCGGACCAGCAGGTACTGGCCATTGGCGGCGGCCGCGTCCGACGCCGGATCCGCAATCTCGGCCGGACGGTAGGTGCTCGCCAGTTCGGTGAAGATTACCGGCATCACCGCCCACTGCAACAGGCCCTGAACGTCCTGGGCGGGCGAATACGACAGCAGCGCCAGCCCGTCCTGCTCCGCCTCGGACAGGCTGCGCGACAGCGAACCCGGGAGGTGCATGGTGTCCGCGTCGGTGAACAGCAGCCAGTCGCCGCGCGCCTGGCGGGCGGCGGCGGCGACGGCGTTGCACTTCCCCGACCAGCCCGCCGGCAGCAGCGGCGCGTCCAGCACGCGCACGCCGTCGAAGGAGGCCGCGATCTGGCGCGTGCGGTCGGTGGAGCCGTCGTCCACCACGATCAGCTCAAAGAGCACGTCCGGCTGCCCGGCCAGCGACCCCAGGCAGGTCCCCAGGCACGCCTCCTCATTGCGGGCGGGCACGATCACGGTGACTTGCGGCGCCTGGCGCGCTCCTGATGGCTGTAGCGGCATCCGGGTATCCGTTTATTATAGAAGCGTGAGACGCTGCCTCGCACTCTTGCTGCTTCTAGGTCTTGCCGGCTGTGACCGCGGCCATAAGCCGCCCATGCTCAACCAGCCGGCGCCGGAGTTCACGGTCACCGACGCCGAGCGCACGGTGGCGCTCAAGGACCTGCGCGGCAAGGTCGTGGTGCTGAACTTCTGGGCCACCTGGTGCCCGCCCTGCGTCGAGGAGATGCCCTCGCTGGTCCGCATGCAGGAGCAACTGAAGGACAAGGTGACGGTGCTGGCGGTGAGCGTGGACGAGGACGACCGCGCCTACCGCAGCTTCATCAAGAAGTACAACATCGCCCTGCTCACCGTGCGCGACGCCCAGCAGAAGTCGAACGAGCTCTACGGCTCCTTCCGATTCCCGGAGACCTACATCATCGACCGCGACGGGGTACTGCGCCGCAAGTTCATCGGCCCGGTGGACTGGACCAAGCCCGACATCCTCGATTACCTGCAGAAGCTCTGAGCCGGCAAACAATTTTGGCGTCATCCTGAGGGCCTTCAGGCCCGAAGGATCTCGCGTGAGACAAGAGCGTTTGGCAACGCGCGAGATCCTTCGGCGCTGAAGCGCCTCAG
>CAYTPH010000100.1:0-9179 GCA_964439635.1 uncultured Terriglobales bacterium | reverse complement strand
GGATCAGGGTCGCGCCGTTCACGTGGTAACACGCGCGTGCGGGGTCGATCTCCGGACAGCTCGCGAAGAACGGGATAGGAGTGAACGGGTCGGTGCGGAAAAGACCGGGATCGCCGAAGAAGTCCCAGCGGTCGCTGAACTCGCCGGTGAGCGAGGTGTCGTTGTTGTAGTCGTAGGCGGTCCAGGGGAAGCCGCCCTGGAGAGTCACGATGGAATTGATGGTCCAGCCTTCCAGCATCTGCCCGAAGCCCTGCTTGTTGGGTAAGTCCCAGACCACCGACCAGGTCAGGCGATGGCGGATGTCCAGGTCGCTGTTACCGCGCTCCAGGTCCGGACGGAAGCTGTTCTGCGGCTGCTGCATGCGGTGCAGCGAGGCCTGGTCGATGGCGTGCGACCAGGTATAGCCGAGTACGTAGGAGAAGCCCTTCCAGGAGCGTTGCGTGGCCGTGACCTGCAACCCGTGATAGGTGTGGTTGTAGATGTTCCCCAGGAAGTTGATGTACCCGAGGAAGGGGTAGAGGGCATCGAAGGGCCGAGCGCCGGCCACCGGGTCGTACTGGTTGATGTCCACGATGCCGTAGAGCTTCGAGCCCTTGTTGCCGACGTAGTTGGCCTGGAGAGCGAAGTTCTTGCCGATCGCCTGCTGGATGCCGATGGTCCAACTGGTCACGTAGGGGGTGCGCAGGTTGCGGTCCACACCCATGATGTCGCAGGGGCCGCCGCCCAGCGGATCGCAGTCCACCGCGGCGGAGAACACCGGACCGGCCGCGGTCCAGTTCAGGGCCGAGGCCGAGGTCGCAGCCGCGGCGATGGTGCCGCCGTTGCCGAACAGGTTGGTGCCGTTGGCCCCGGTGGGAATCACGTTCAGGCCGGGCGTGACCGCGTTGTTGACGCCGTTCTGGCCGAGGAAGGTGGCCAGGATGGGGATCTCGTAGATGATGCCGGCGCCGCCGCGCAGCACGGTGTTGCCGGTGCCGAAGATGTCCCAGGCGAAGCCCACGCGGGGAGCGAAGTTGTTGTTGTCGTTGTTGTAGGGCTTGTCGATGTTGACGCCCACCTGCTGCAGCCCGACCGCGGGATCGAAGTTGCCGAGCTGGTCGTTGCGCTCCTTGATGACCCCGTTGCGGTCATAGCGCACGCCGAAGTTCAGGGTCAGGCGCGGACTGATACGCCAATCGTCCTGCACGAAGAAGCCGAGGGAGTTGATGCTGACGAAGCGCTCGGAATCGCCCACGAAGATGTCGCCGCGGGAGGGGAAGCCGGCCAGGAAGTCCTCGAGCGGCGTGCTGTCCACGCCCAGCGGGTAGCAGCCGCAGGTGGCCGAGAGTTCGCCTCCGAAGAAACGGATGCGGCCTTTGCCCGAGCGATTGCGCAGGTTGTGAGTGGTGCCGTGGCGGAACTCGCCACCGAAGCGGATGGTGTGCTTGCCGTGCGTCCAAGAGACGTTGTCGCTGAACTGCCAGGTCTGGTTGGGGATGGTCTTGAGCGGCCAGCCGCGGTTGCCGCCGATCTGGTTGAAGTCGCCCACGTCGATGCGTGGCATGCCGAAGTTGGTGGGGTCGGTCACGCCGGTGTTGATGCCGTAGTCGGTGGGCGGGACGTTGGAGTCGGCGGTGAGGATGGCCTGCCAGAAGCGGTTGTAGCCGAACTTGGCCTCGTTCACCAGGCGCTCATTGACGATCCAGGTCCAGTTCACGCCCACCACCTGGGCGCGCAGTTGCGAGGTGGACATCCAGTCTTGCCGGAGCACCGCGATGTCCTGCTCCTGCTGGAAGCTGTCGCCGAAGAAGTAGCGTCCGGTGATGGCGTGGTGGTCGTTGGGGTGGTAGTCGCTCTTGATGAGGAAGTCTTCCATCCGGTTGGTGTTGGGGAAGTTGGTCGTGATGGAATTGGTGCCGGTGGTGTTCGCAGGGAACACTCCGGCATCGAGCAGGTTCTGGCTGAGTGCGTTGACCGGCACGCCGCCCAGCGCCAGGTTGGCGATGGCGTCGGGAATGCTGTTGGTGCAATCTCCGGCAAAGCCGAAGGCGCAATCGCCGGCGTCGGCCAGGCCGATGGTGGCCGGTGTGTCCACGATGCCGGCGTTGCTCACCAGCGCGCGCACGCCCTCGAAGGCGCCGAAGATGAACCACTTGTTCTTGACGATGGGACCGCCCAGGCTGAAGCCGTACTGGTGCTGGCGCAGCGCGTTCTTGCGCGCCGGCGGCGGGTCGGCGAAGTAGTTGCGCGCATCCAGGGCGCTGTTGCGGTGGAAGAAGTAGCCGGTGCCGTGGAAATCGTTGGTGCCGGATTTCAGGCCCAGGTTCACGATGGCGCCGGGCTTCCAGCCGTACTCGGCGGGCGGGTTCTCCTGGGCGTTGAACTCCTGGATGGCGTCGATGGGCAGCACCGTGCCCGGGGTGCCCTGCACGCCCTCGGCGTTGATGACGGTGGTCCCGTAATAAGGATCGTTGTTGTCCGTGCCGTCCACGATGAAGTTGTTGTTCTCGGGCCGGTTGCCGTTGGAACTGATGGAGAGGAAGCCGCCGCCGGTGGAGCGCTGCACCCCGGGGCGCAGCACCACCAGGTTCTGGAAGTCGCGGCCGTTGAGCGGCAGGTCGTTGATGGTGCGGTTGGAGAAGGTGCCGCCCAGCACCGCGTTCGTGGTCTCGATCAGCGGCGCTTCCTCGGTGACGGTGACGGTCTCGCCGACCGCGCCCGGCTGCAGCACGGTGTCCAGGTGGATGTCCTTGCCGACCTCCAGGCGCACGCCGGTGCGCTCCACCCGCTTGAAGTTGGCGGCTTCTACCGTGATCTTGTAGAGGCCCGGCTCCAGGTTGGGAGCCACCCAGTCGCCCGCTTCGTTAGTCACCAGGTCGCGGGTGGTCGCCTTGTCCACGTTGGTGACCAGAACCTTGGCGCCACGCACTACCGCGCCCGATTGGTCGGTGACGGTGCCGGACAGCCGGCCCTGATAGGTTTGCGCCCACGCGATCGAGCAGCCCAGTACAAGCGCTGCCGTCAAGAACACTGTGCACCATCTTTTCGACATGATCCCTCCGAGAGTACGAAGCGACGGCAGAGTCCCACAAAAAAATTGTGCACGAGATTACATTCGGAATCGCTGTTGCGCAATGCGTATTCTGAGCTCTCGTGGAGTCACAATGTTGGTTCAGCCCCAGCTACGCCCAGAATGGGACAAACCCACGCCTCCCGGCTGCGGGAAGCGGGTCGGCGCTCCTCCTGTGGTACAAACATTCCCCAGCATGAAGACGCTTGCTGCCATCCTCCTTCTCTCCAACGCCTGCTGCGGGCAGAGCTTCACCGGCTACACCGAGCAGGGCACCGCCACCCAGCGCCAGATCGAAGCCAAGTTCAAGTCGCTGCCCTCGCCGGAGGAGGCGCGCAAACACCACCGCTTTCTTACCTCCGAGCCGCATCCCGCGGGCTCGGAGCGTAACAACGAACTCGCCCGGCATATCGCGGAAGCATGGAAGGCGCAGGGGCTGGAGGACGTTCGCATCCATCGCTACGACGTGTTGAACACCGCGCCGCGCGACGTGCAGGTGGAGATGGTCGCGCCCAAGCGCTACGTCGCCAGCCTGCGCGAGGACGCGTACAAGGAAGATCCGGACACGGCCAACCCGCGCATCAGCCGGGGCTGGACCGGCATGTCGGCCTCGGGCGAGGTCACCGCGCCGCTGGTCTACGCTCACAGCGGCAACCCCGAGGATTACGACCTGCTGGCCAAGCACGGCATCGATGTGCGCGGCAAGGTGGTGATCGTCCGCTATTCCAATCCTTACAGCTACCGTGGCTTCAAGGCGCTGACGGCGCAGCAGCGGGGCGCGGCGGCACTCCTTATCTATTCCGACCCGGCGGAGGACGGCTTCAAGCGCGGCAAGGTCTATCCCGAGGGCCCGTGGGGCCCGGAGTCGCACATCCAGCGGGGCGCCATCACCTACGACTTCATCGTCCCCGGCGACCCGCTCACGCCGGGCTGGGCGTCGCTGGAAGGGGCCAAGCGCATCCGGCCGGAGGAGGCGCAGTCGGTGCCCAAGATCATGGCGGTGCCCATGTCCTGGCGCGATGCCAAGCCGCTGCTGGAGAACCTGGACGGCCCGGCCGCCCCCAAGGAGTGGCAGGGCGGCCTGCCCATCAAGTACCGCCTGGGCGGCAAGCGGGTGAAGGTCCACGTGAAGGTGGACATGGACAACAGCATCAAGCCGAACCTGGTGGTGGAAGCGCGCATCCGCGGCGCTGAGCTGCCCGACGAGTGGGTGCTCCTGGGCAATCACCGAGACGCCTGGGAGTTTGGTGGCGTGGATCCCTCGAGCGGCACCGCCTCGATGCTGGAAGTGACCCGCGCACTCGGCGAGATGCTGAAGCAGGGGCTGCGCCCGCGGCGCACGCTGGTCTTCGCCAGTTGGGACGGCGAGGAGGTCGGCCTGACCGGCTCCACCGAATGGGGCGAGCACTTTGCCGACGAACTCAAGCAGAAGCTGGTGGCCTACATCAATGTGGACTCCTCCACCTCCGGCCCGGATTTCAACGCCACCAGCGTGGGCTCGCTGGCGCCGCTGATCGTCGAGGTCAGCCGCGAGGTGAACGACCCCTCCGGCAAGCCGCTGTACGACGTCTGGAAAGCGACGGTCGAAAAGTCGCGCCAGCCAGCAGCCAAGGAGGAGGCGAAGGGCGGCTGGAGTGTGGGCTCCAGCGGCGAAGGATTGGTGGACACGCGTATCGGCAGCGGCTCCGACCACACGGTGTTCCTGAACCTGCTGGGCCGGCCCACCATCCTGCTGGGCTTCGACGGGCCTTACGGCGTCTATCACTCGGCCTACGACAATTTCTACTGGATGAACCGCTTCGGCGATCCCGGCTACCGCTATCACACGCTGATGGCACAACTCTGGGGAGTGCTGGGACTGCGCCTGGCCAACGCCGAGCTGCTGCCCTTCGACTTCGAGTACTACGGGCGTGACATCCGCCGCTTCCTGGAAGAGATAGGGGCCAAGCCGGGCGCCAAAGAGGACTGGGATGCTGCTGCGATACTGCGCAGCGCGGATGACTTTGCCTCAGCCGGCAAGGAACTCAATACTCAGATCCGGCAGGCGCTTGCCTCCGGAGAGCTCGAACCGGCGGCAGCGGCCAGGCTCAACCGCGCGCTGCTCGACGTGGAATCGAACTGGCTGAACCCCGAAGGCATTCCCGGGCGACCGTGGTTCAAGCATATGCTCTACGCCGCGCGCTACACCTACGCCCACCTGGAACTGCCGGGGATCACCGAAGCGGTGGAGAAGAAAGACTGGAAGACGGCGGCGGAACAGACACGCCTGCTGGAGGCGGCCATCCGTAAGAACACCGAGCTGCTGCGCAGCGCCCGGGCAGCGCTGCAGCCCTGATCCCGGACGCGCCGAGAAGGCAACCCTCCTGCACGACTTAGACCTTCCCAGCCGCGAGGAGCTGCGATGAGACTTGCTGCTGCTCTCCTGTTGTTGGCGACGCTGGCCGCCGCCCAGACCAAACCGCGCGCCCGCGACCTCGGCGTTCCCTTCGACGGCGCACCCGGTCCGCTGAACGCCATCACCGACGTGGCCGGGGTCGAGGTCGGGCACGCCACCCTGGTCGCCGGCGACAAGGTCCGTACCGGCGTCACCGCCGTCCTTCCGCGCGGCAAAACCGATTTCCGCCAGGTGTTCGGCGGCTGGTTCTCGCTGAACGGCAACGGCGAGATGACCGGCACCACCTGGCTGGAGGAGGGCGGCTTCCTCGACGGCCCGGTGATGATCACCAACACCCACAGCGTAGGCGTGGTGCGCGACGCGGCCATCGCCTGGCGGGTGAAGAAAGCGCCGCCCGATCCCAGCGGCTTCTGGTGGTCGCTGCCAGTGGTGGCCGAGACCTGGGACGGCTGGTTGAACGATATCAACGGATTCCACGTGAAACCCGAGCACGCCATGCAGGCGCTGGACGCGGCCCGCGGCGGCGCGGTCACGGAAGGGAGCGTGGGCGGCGGCACCGGCATGATCTGCCACGAGTTCAAGGGCGGCATCGGGACGTCGTCGCGGCGGGCGAATACCAAGGCCGGGGTCTTTACCGTGGGCGTGCTGGTGCAGTGCAACTACGGCCGGCGGTCGCAACTGACCATCGCCGGCGTTCCCGTGGGCAAGGAGATCCCGGGCGAGCCGGCCTATGCGGCTTCGCTGGACGAACGGCGCGAGGATGCCGGCTCCATCATCATCGTGGTGGCCACCGACGCGCCGCTGCTGCCGCACCAGGTGAAGCGGCTGGCCCGGCGGGCGTCGCTCGGGCTGGCGCGCAACGGCAGCGTCAGCGGCAACGGCTCCGGCGACATCTTCATCGCCTTCAGCACCGCCAACCCGGGCGCGGACGCGCCCGCCATAACGGTCTCCCTGCAAATGCTCCCCAACGACCTCCTGGATCCCCTGTTCACGGCCACGGTGCAGGCCACCGAGGAGGCCATCGTGAACGCCATGGTCGCGGCCGAAAGCATGACCGGGTTTCAAGGACACCGCGCCATGGCGCTGCCCCACGACCGCCTGCGCGAGGTCCTGAAGAAATACAACCGCCTGAAGGAAACGAAGTGACGCGGGTCCACGGGCCGCTTGGTAGAATCGCCGGGTGAGCACGAAGGCAGCTGCCTCCATGACCTCCGGCCCTCGCTCTTCTTTATTCACGCGCTCGTTCCACAAGACATTCCCCGCCGCCGTCCGCGGCGAGGGAGTGTGGCTGTGGGACCGGGAAGGGAAGCGCTATCTCGACCTGGCGGGCTCGGCGGCGGTCAACTTCATCGGCCACGGTGTGCCCGACATCGCCGATGCGATGGCCGAACAGGCGCGGCAGCTCGAGTTCGTCCATTCCAGCGAGTTCATCACCCCGGTTGCCGAGCAGTTCGCGGCGGAGGTGTTGGAGTTCTGCGGTCCCGAATACCGCGGCGGCGCCGTGTACTTCACCAGCGGCGGCTCGGAGGCGGTGGAGACCGCCCTCAAGCTCGCCCGCCAGTACCAGGTGGAGGTCGGGCAGGCGCAGCGCTTCCAGGTGGTCAGCCGCAAGCAGGCCTATCACGGCTCCACCCTGGGCGCGCTCGCCGTCTCCGGCAACCGCAAGCGACGCGAGATGTACCTGCCGATGGTGCGCCATTACGAGCAGCTCCAGCTGCCGTACTGCTATCGCTGTGCGTACAAGGACAAGGATTGCGGCGCCCGGTATGCCGATGAGGTGGAAAGGGCGCTGCACAACTCCTTTGTAGCGGCGGCGTTCATCGCCGAGCCGGTGAGCGGCGCCACCCTGGGCGCGGCCGTTCCGCCCAACGGTTACCTGCAGGCGGTGGCTGAGAGCTGCCGCAAGCGCGGCGTCCTGTTCATCGCCGACGAGGTGATGACCGGCATGGGCCGCACCGGGCGCAACCTCGCCGGCCAGCACTGGGGCGTGGCGCCCGACATCGTTGTCCTGGGGAAAGGGATCGCCAGCGGCTATGCGCCGCTGGGAGCGGTGGTCGCCAAGGCCAACGTGGTGGACGCCCTCGACCGCGGCTCCGGCGCCTTCGTCCACGGATTCACCTACAACGCCCACCCGGTAGCGGTGGCGGCGGGCCGGGCGGTGCTGCGCCGCATCCGTGAGCAGCAGCTGGTGACGGCGGCGGCGGAACGCGGGGCCCGGCTCAAGGCCGGCCTCGATCGCCTGCACCAGTTACCGCACGTCGGCGACGTGCGCGGCATCGGCCTGCTCTACGGTGTCGAGTTCGTGCGCGAGAAGAAGTCGAAGCAGCCCTACCGCCCCACCGACAATGTTGCGGGCAAAGTGGCGCAAGCGGCGATGGAGCGCGAACTGGTCGTCTACCCCATCCAGGGATGCGTGGACGGCAACTCCGGCGACCACATCCTGCTGGCGCCGGCGGCCACCATTCAGGCCGAGGACATCGAGTGGGCGGTCGAGCGCCTGGGCGCCGCCATCGCCGCAGCAACTGGCGGGTAACCTCCTAAGTTACTGATTCAAAAGAGCTACCCGGATTCCGCGGGTTACTGGCTGCTCCTCGGCTGCCTCAAACCCCGTGCAAACCTACCGTCGGGATGGTACAAATGCATCCTCCCCTGCCATCCTGCAATGCAGTCTTGCGGGTCGGGCCCCATTGTTTGGAGGCGCCCATGCTTGAGACCGTCGATCTTCGCAAGAAACTCTCCAAGCCCGTCTACCAGAAGCAGATGAAGGAGCTGCAGGACCGCCTGCGTAAGTTGCAGTATGCGGCGCAGACGGCCGAGCTCCCGGTCGTCATCTGTCTGGAAGGCTGGGACACCGCCGGCAAAGGCCAGGTCATCAAGAAGCTGACCGAGAAGCTTGACCCGCGCTTGTTCCGCGTGCTGCCCGGCTCTCCGCCCTCGCCGCTGGAGCAGCGTTACCACTTCCTCTGGCGCTACCAGATGAAGCTGCCCAACGACGGCGAGATGGTGGTGTTCGATCACTCCTGGTACGGCCGCGTGCTGGTGGAGCGCTGCGACAAGCTCACCCCCAAGAAGGAGTGGCGGCAGGCCTACCAGCAGATCAACGAGTTCGAGCGCTGGCTCACCGACGACGGTCAGGTGTTGCTCAAGTTCTGGCTGCACATCTCCAAGCGGGAGCAGAAGCAGCGCTTCAAGGAGTGCCTGCGCGACCCGCTGCTGAAGTGGAAGATCACCAAGGAGTACAAGCGCCACCACCGGCAGTACGACCGCTGGGCCGAGGCCGTGGAAGAGATGCTGGCCAAGAGCGACACGGCGCACGCTCCCTGGAACGTGGTGCCGGCGGAGGACACGCGCTGGGCCCGGGTCGCCGTCTTCCAGAAGATCGTGGACACCATCGAAGGCGCGCTGGCGCGCCGCAAGGCCGCGCCCGCCGAGATCTCGCGCACCACGGCCGCCGCCGCCGCCACCAAGCAGGTCCGCGCCGAGCGCGCCGCCAAGGACCTGGAGCGCGCCCGCGCCGAGGAGAAGAAGACCGTCTCCGCCCAGCCGGAGATGAAAGCGGAGGTGGTCCATGCTTGAGAAGCTCGACATGAACAAGAAGCTCTCGGAGAAGCAGTACGACGAGCAGATCGGCCGCTACCAGGTCCGCCTGCGCGAGCTGGAGTTCGACATCTTCAAGAAGGGCGGTCGCATCAAGGAGGACGATGCCGGCGTGCCCCAGCCGGACGGGCCCTATGC
>CAYTPH010000099.1:0-9188 GCA_964439635.1 uncultured Terriglobales bacterium | reverse complement strand
AGAGCATGTTGATGAAGCCGGGCGCCACCGCCAGGCCCTTTGCCGGGATGCGCTGCTTCGCCTTGCGCCCGTTCAGGTCGCCCACGGCGACCACGCGGTCGCCGGCGATGCCCACGTCCATCACCTTTCCCGGCTCGCCCGAACCGTCGTAGACGGTCCCGCCGGTGATGATCACGTCCAGTTGCTGCGCCGCAGAAACGGAGGCGAGCAGAAGGATGCAGAGGAGGATGCGGAGAGCAGGCACGGGGCGGCTCCTTGGGTGAAGCCGCAGCAGTCTAGCAGATGGCGGTGCTCAGTCCGCGCTCGCCGCCTGCCCGAAATCGATGGGCACCAGCGGATAGCCGCGCTCCCGCCAGGCGTGGAAGCCGCCGTGGAGCGGACGGACGCGGGTAATCCCCAGCTTCCTGAGCTGGAGCGCCGCACGGGCGCTCGAGGCCTCGTTCGGTCAAGTGCAGTAGAGGATGATCTCGCGGTCGCGGGGGATCTCCGCGTGCCGCTTCTCCAGTTCGTCGGGCGAGAAGCGCAATGCCTCCCCGATGGTGTGGGGATAGGGCAGCAGGTCGAGCGGATGCCGCAGGTCGATGATGGTGACCGGCTCGCCCGCGTCCAGGCGCGACTTGAGCTCGTCCGGGGTGATGCGGCTGCCCACCAGCTGCTTCAGGAACTTGCGGCGCTCGTTCCACCGCCAGACGATGTAGGCCACCAGCGCCGCCCCCATCAGCCACAGCAGGTATCCGCCCAGGGTCGCGGCGTGCTTGGCCACGGTTTCCAGCTGGTCGGCGAAGATGTAGCCCAGCAGCCCGAAGCCGCCCGCCCAGATCAGCGCGCCCAGGCCGTCGTAAAGCAGGAACCGGCCCAGCGGCATGCCCACCACGCCCGCCATGGGCGGCGCCGCCGTGTTCAGCCCGGGGATGAACTTGGCCACCAGCAGCGAGCGCGTGCCGTGTTTCTCGAAGACGCCTTCGGTCCGCCGCACGCATGAATCCGGTTCAAGCGAGATGCGGCACAGGAACCCCAGCACCTTGCCGCCCTTGCGCCGCCCCAGTTGGTACCAGAAGAAGTCGGCGCCCAGGGCCGCCACCAGGGCCAGCAGCAGCCCGCCGGCCACGCTCATGTGTCCGGTGCCGGCCAGCGCCCCCGCCGCCAGCAGGATAGGAATCGCCGGCAGCGGCAGCCCGAGCTGTTCGGCGAAGACCCAGGCGAACAGCACCGTGTAGCCGTGCTTCAGAACGAAATCGATGGTCGGCTGCATCCTTCCCCCGCTTGCCTGCGATTGTACCCGCCGCCTCCGTCAGATGAACGAAGGGCAGAAAAAGTAGCGGCGCCGGCCGGCATCCGGCGCCGCGGCTGCCTTACGCCGCCCTTTGCATCGCCGCCGGGTAGGCCGGCCGCGCCAGCAGGTTGTCGAGGGCGAGAGCGCCCCCGCCGGTCAGCGCCAGACCCAGGCTGGCCACCAGCAGCGTCAGCGGGTACTCCACCCCCTTCGGCGCGAAGAACCCGCCGGGCAGGTGGACTGTGAACACTGCGACTGCCATGGCGAAGGCCAGCGGCAGCGAGGCCCAGCGGGTGAACAGGCCAGCCAGCAGGAGCAGCCCGCCCAGGAACTCGGTGCCGGTCACCAGCACGGCCGAGAGCTGCGGGAACGGGATGCCCATCTGCGCCATCGCCCCAGCCACGCCCGTAATGCCGAATTGGAAGAGTTTCTGCGCTCCATGCGCCACGAAGACCAGGCCGACGATGCCGCGTACCAGCGTGATCCCCCACTGCTGCAAGTTGATTTTGCTTTCCATTGCGCCACTCCTTTTCAAGGTATTCGATGTTTGTAGGCTTGTCGTTGTCACAAATATTCTCCGAAATTTTTTAGCCCAGCTTCTCCCGGGCGGTCTCCAGCAATCGGTTCAAGGTGTCCAGCTGCTTGCGCTCCATGTGCCCGAGCAGGCGGCGGTTGGCCTCCCGCACCGGCTCATCCAGCGGCTTCAGCAGCTTCAGGCCCTCCGCGGTGATGCGCGTGGTGACCACGCGGCGGTCCTGCTCGTCGCGCTTGCGGGCGATCAACCCGCGCTTCTCCAACCGGTCGAGCAGGCGGGTGATGTCGGGGTCGTGAGTGATCATGCGCTCGCCGATCTCCTGGCAGCGCAGTCCGGTCTCGCCGGCGCCCCTCAGGATCCGCAGCACGTTGTACTGGGTACCGGTCAGCCCCGACGCCTTCAGCGTCTGCGCCAGACCCCGTTCCAGGGCGTCCGCCGTGTGCTGCAGGTTGAGCAGGACCTCCTCCTCCAGGCTGCTGAAGGGCCGGGTCTGCTTGATCTCGCGTTGGAGCCGTCCTGTCATCCGAATCAACGATAGTCGTTATAACAGATGTTTGTCAAGCCCCTTCGCACTTATTTTTTTCGCCCGCCCCATTCCCGCCGCAGCAGGCTGTACATCCGCAGGTCCACGAAGCGCCCTTTCAGCCACTCCCGCTGCCGCAGCAGGCCTTCGAACTTCATCCCGGCCTTCTCCAGGACGCGGCTGGAGGCGGGGTTCTCCGGCGAGCAGACGGCTTCGATGCGGTTCAGCCGCAGCGTTCCAAAGCCGTGTTGGAGCACGGCCTCGACCGCCTCGGTCGCGTACCCCTTGCCCCAGTGCGGCTGACCCAGCCAGTAGCCGATCTCCCCGCGGGCGTGCTCCCACTGGGGCGCCACGAAGCCGCAGGCGCCGACCAGTTCCCCGCTCGGGCGCAGGGTCACCGCCCACGCCGAGAACCGCCCCCCGCCGATCATCATGCGGATGGCCTGCCGGGTCTCCGCCCGGTTACGGTGCCGCCGGAAGCGCACGTGCTTCGCCACCCGCGCGTCGGAGGCGTAGCGGTACACCGCTTCTACGTCGTCCATGCGGAAGGGCCGCAGCAGCAGCCGCTCCGTCTTCAGCACTGGCAGCTTGAGGTGTGCAGGTTTCTTCACAGGCGGTTGATGACCGACGCCACGTAGCCGGCGCCAAAGCCGTTGTCGATGTTCACCACGCTCACGTTGGAGGCGCACGAGTTCAGCATCCCCAGCAGCGCCGCCAGGCCCTCGAAGGCCGCTCCGTAGCCGACGCTGGTGGGCACGGCGATCACCGGAGCGCGCACCAGCCCGCCCACCACGCTGGGCAGCGCGCCCTCCATGCCGGCGCAGACGATCACCACCCGCGCCTCCGCCAAGGCCGCGCGGTGGGCCAGCAGGCGGTGGATGCCGGCGACCCCGACGTCGTAGAAGTGCTCCACGTCGTTGCCCATGACCTCGGCGGTGACCACCGCCTCCTCCGCCACCGGGATGTCGCTGGTGCCCGCCGAGACCACCGCGATGGTCCCCTTCCCGTATTTCTTCTTGTCCTGCCGAAGCACTATGGCCCGCGCCAACGCGTGGTACTCCGCCTTGCGCGTCACCTTGCGCACCGCCTGGAAGTGTTCGGGCGTGGCCCGGGTGGCGAGCACGTTCGTCCCGTGCTTGGCCAGCCGCGCGAAGATGGCGGCCACCTGCCTGGGCGTCTTGTTGGGCGAGAACACCACCTCGGGCATGCCGGCGCGCAGCACCCGGTGGTGATCCACCTTGGCAAAGCCCAGGTCCTCGAAGGGGAGGTGGCGCAGGCGCGCCACGGCCTCGTCCGGTGAGAACTTCTTGCGCCTCACGTCGTCGAAGAGTTTTCGTATCGACTCGGCTTTCACGTTGGCCTCAGCTTACCACCGCGCCCCTCGCCCCGCGGCGGACCCGCTCCCTTGACTTGCCCCGGTACGCGCCCCTATCGTGCGGGTTCCATGAAAGAAGCTCCCCAGACGCTCACCGTCGCCACCACCGGGGCCAGCGGGGCGGTCTTCCTGCGGCAGCTGTTGCTGCTCCTGGAGGAGGACAGCCGGGTGCAGGTGGTGAACTTCATCGCCTCCGACTCGGCCCTGCGGGTGATGGCGGAGGAGCTCCGCCTGCGCGGCCGCTCCGGCCTGGTCGCCCAGCTGCTCGGGCGCAAATCGAAGAAGGTGCAGCCGCAGTCCAACGACGACATCGGCGCCAACGTGGCCAGCGGCTCCTACCCTACCGACGCCATGATCGTCATCCCCTGCAGCATGGGGACGCTGGCCCGCATCGCCAACGGCCTGGCCATGCACCTCATCGAGCGCGCCGCCGATGTCTGCCTGAAGGAGAAGCGTCCGCTGGTGCTGTGCGTCCGCGAGACCCCGCTCAACAAGATCCACATCCGCAACATGGGCCTGGCCGCCGACGCCGGCGCCACCATCTTCCCCTTGATTCCAGCGCTCTACTACCGTCCGAAAAGCATCGACGAGATGGCACGCGAGTACGCCAACCGGGTGCTGGCGCACGTGGGACTCCCCCAGCCGGACGCGTATAAGTGGAAATCGGGGGATCGGGGGATCCGGGGATCGGGGGAACAGGCTACAGGAGGAGGTTATGGGCATCGAAAAACATGAGGAACTGCGCCAGCGGACGAAGCCCTTTGCGCTTCGCGTCATGAATCTCGCGGATGCACTTCCGCGGAGCCGGTCCGCAAGCAAGATTGCCGACCAGATTCTCCGCTCCGGCATGTCGGTCGCTGCGAACTATCGCGCCGCTGGACGTGGTCGGTCCAAGGCCGAGTTCATCGCCAAGATGAGCATCACGGTTGAAGAGGCGGACGAAACCGTCTTTTGGCTGGAGATCCTGTCGGAGAGTGGAATCGTACCGCCGCGACGCCTGAACATGCTCCTCGATGAAGCCCGCCAGCTACGAGCCATTCTTGAGACCTCTCGGAAGACAGCACGCTCCTAGACTTCTCACGACCGCTCCCCGGATCCCCCGATCCCCCGATAGTTAGTAACTCCCGGAATGCATCCCATCACTCTGGATTTGACCTCCGTTCCACCGTGTACTAGTCTGTCAATACACTGGAAAGGAGGTGGTCCGATGTCGATTTTGTCCGACAGTAGTCATAGACCAAGTGAGGTGGCTGAGGCTTAGGGCTGTCGCTCTAAGTGACCTCGCACGTTCCGGTGTGTTACGGGACCTGCCCAAGGTGCCACACAAGTTCTAGAGTGGACCGCCTCAGGCCAATCCCAACAGCTTACCGGCAAGGCGCAGCGCTGACGGGCGTTGCGCCTTGTGCTTCTTAGCGGGCTCTCTCCAGCGCTTTGCGGATGACGTCTTCGGCCGGCGGCGCCAACTGCAAGCCGGCCAGCTCCGATTCCCCGACCCAGCGGACCGCGCTGGCGTCTCCGCCCGCCCGCGCCTGGCCGCTCTTGCGGCGGCAAAGAAAGTCGATCAGCACGTAGTGGAACTCGGTGCGGCCGTCGGCGTCCGGCAGGATGCGGTCGAAGACCTCGAGCACTTCCCCGACTTCGACCTCCAGGCCGGTCTCCTCCAGCGCCTCGCGCGCCGCGCCCTGGCGCATGGTCTCGCCGACCTCCAGCACGCCTCCGGGGATGGACCACTCGCCCTTGAGCGGCGCGGTGGCGCGGCGGACCACCAGCGCCCGCCCGTCATCCACGATCACCGCCCCTACGCCCACGATCGGCCGCTCGGGATAGTCGCGTTTCATTTCTTATAGGTCATGATGTAGACGCCGTCCCAGTCGCGGGGCGGGGCTGCGGCGCGGAACTCCTCGCAGCGCTGCAGCATCACCCGCGCCGGGCCGTCGTCGGGATACTTGGAGAGCAGCTCCAGGAACAGGCGCGGCGCCTCGTTCCAATCCTGCCGGCGATACGCCGCCAGCGCGTTGCCGTACCGGCTCAGCCGGTCGGCGTGCTTTTCGAAGTCCGGCAGGAACGACACCAGCTCGTAGATGGCCACCGGCTGCTGCTTGCCCTTCACCCGGATGCGGTCCAGCTCGCGGCAGACGAACGCGCCCTGGATCTGGGCGTAGGTGAACTCGCTGATCAGGATGGGGCAGCGGTACTCCTTGGTCATGCCCTCCAGCCGCGACGCCAGGTTCACGTGGTCGCCCATCACCGTCCACGACAGCCGCCGGTCGGAGCCCATGTTGCCCACGTTCACCGGCCCGGTGTTCAAGCCGATGCCGATGTGCAGCTGCTTCCCGCCGGCCGCCGCCCAGCCGCGGTTCAGCTCCCCCAGCCGCTTCATCATGTTCAGCGCGCAGGAGGCCCCGCGCATGGCGTGCTCCTCCTGGGGGAAGGGCGAGTTCCAGAAGGCCATGATGGCGTCGCCGATGTACTTGTCCAGCGTGCCCCAGGACTTGAACAGGACGTCGGTCATCTCGCCCAGGTACTGGTTCAGCAGGCGGACCAGCGCATCCGGGGTCATGCCCTCGGCGATGGAGGTGAAGGAACGGATGTCGCTGAAGAGGACGGTCATCTCCCGCATCTCGCCGCCGGGCTTGAAGTAGCGCTGCGGGTCCTTCTCCAGCAAGGCGATCACGCCCGGGGCCACGTACTGTCCGAAGGCGCGCCGGATCTTTCGCTTCTCCCGCTCCTCGAAGATCATGCGGAAGCTGGTGACCGCCGCGTAGTTGGCCACCAGAACTCCCGCCGGCAGCACAAAGCTCAGCCACATCCCGAAGCGGGCAAAGGCCACGAAAACGACCACCCCGAACAACCCCAGGACGGCGACCGCGACCAGGGTCGAAACCATCGGCCGCCAATGCACGAAGATCCAGCCCAGCACCAGCCCGAAGAGCAGCAGGAAAGCGAGGTCGATCATCTCCTCGCGGCCGCCGCGGGTCAGAAAGCCGCGGCCCGGCTCGCCGTTGTGCAGGATGTTGTCGATGATGTTGGCGTGGATCTCCACCCCCATGAACTCGGTGGCCTGGTAAGGAGTGACGCGCAGGTCGCCGATGCCCAGCGCCGTCGGCCCCACCAGCACGATCTTGTCGCGGAAGGCTCCGGCCGGCACGGCCCCTTCCATCACGTCGCTCATGGAGTAATGCCGGTAGGTGTGGAACGGCCCGGCATAGTTGATCAGCGCGGTGCCGTCCCGCTCGGTGCGCAGCATGCGCCTGCCCAGTTGCAGGCGCTCCAGGCCGTTGGGAGCCATGAAGCCGGCGATGTCGTTGTCGGCCACTCCCTCGTACTCCCGCACCGTCTGGAAGGCGAGCGGGGGGAACCAATCCAGCTCCCGGTAGCGGGTGAGCAGGAGGGCGCGGCGGATGGTGCCGTCGCTGTCCGGGACGGCGTTGAAAAAGCCGTACGAGCGCGCCGCCTCCGCCAGCACCGGGATGTTGGGCTCGATGCCGAAATCCACCCGGCCGCCGGCCACCAGCCACGCCTGGTGAGGGTCGAAGTCACCCGCCAGCTTCAGCATCTGCGGCAGGGGCTTGCCCCAGAGCACGTTGTAGTAAGCCTCGGCGGCGGCCGCGTCCTGCGACTTGGCGCGCTCCGCGTCCAGGAAGATGTGCCCCAGGACCACGTTATCGGCACGGCGCATCGCCTCCGCCAGCAGCGCGTCGTTGTCGCTGGAGCGCCGGACCTCCTGGATGCGTTGCAGCACCGGGCCCGGCGCCCTTGCCTGCACCTCGGCTTCGAGCTTCCGCAGCACCTCCACGGCGGAATTCTTTTCCGGCGTGGGGAAGGTGAGGTCGAAGGCCACCACTTTGGCTTCCGCCGCCTTCAACCGGTCGAGCAGGCCGGCATAGGCGCTGCGCGCGATGGGGAACGAGCCCACCCGTTGCAGCGTCTTTTCGTCGATGCCGACGATGACGATGCGCTCGTCGTGGGGACGCGTCCCGCGCAGCACGAAGCGGGAATCCAGCGAGCGCAGCTCGACGTTCTGCAGGAAGAGGAAGGCGGCGGCGCGGTGGTGGAGCACGCTCGCGTAGCGGAATGCCGTCAGCCCGGCGACCGTCACCAGCAGCGCGATGGCCAGCTCCGGCCGCTTGTACCAGGGCCGGCTCGCGGCCCTCTCGCCTTGCTCCCGGGGATCCTTGCGCCAGCCCAACATCGCCGGAAGCGTATCCCAAAAACCGCGGCGCTGCTATACTCCCGCGTTCTTCTTCTCACCGCCGAGGACGCCGAGATCGCCGAGCCTTCCTTTGTGCCCTTCGTGCGACCTTCGTCTTCCTTTGTGGTGAAGTCTTGCTCTCAAGGGAGACGGACATGCCACGCGTTCTCGTCCTGTTGCTGCTCCTGGCGGTCACTGCGCCTGCCCAGACTTCGCCCTTCCTGCCCGACGACCTCTACCACAAGCTGGTGAACGAGATCTCCGGCGACAACGCCTACGACCACCTGCGCACCCTCACCCAGTTCCACACCCCCAACGGCGCCGGGCGCGGCTTCAAGGCCGAGGCGCAGTGGATCGCCGACCAGGCCAAGCTCGCCGGCCTGTCCGACGTGGTCATCCACCAGCTTCCCACCAAGGACGCTGCCTGGACGCCGCTCTCCGGCGAGCTGCTGCTGCTCGAACCCGGCGCCGACGGCCAGGAGAAGGCCACCCGTCTTGGCAGTTATCCCGAGGTCGCCACCTCCATCTCCGACTACTCCCCGCCGGTGAAGACTGAAGCCGAGCTGGTGGACGTCGGTACCGGCCTCAGCGACCGCGAGTACGAGGGCAAGGACGTCAAGGGCAAGATCGTGCTGGCCAGCGGCCCGGTCGGCGAGGTGGAGAAGCAGGCGGTGCGCAAACGCGGCGCCCTCGGCATCGTCAGCTACTTCTCCTCGCGCACCAATCCCGCCGACTATCCCGACCAGGTGGCCTGGGCGCACCGCGGCCGCCCCACCGTGGAAGACAAGCCTGTCGGCTGGGCCTGGATCATCTCCTGGCGCAAAGGCATGCAGCTACGCGACCGCCTGAATCCCCGCCGCGAGCAGGACGTCTTTACCGGCGAGTGGAAGGACGTGCCCGCCGAGAAGCTACGCGTCCGCGTCTCCATCGAGAGCGAGACCACACCCAACCCCACCCAGGGCCTGGTCGAGGGCTGGATCCGCGGCAAGCGCAGCGACCAGCAGATCGTACTGACCGCCCACGTGCAGGAGGAGCGCTACTCCGCCAACGACGACCGCTCCGGCTGCGCCAACCTGCTGGAGATCGCCCGCGCCCTCAACAAGCTCATCGCCGAGGGCAAGCTGCCACGACCCGAGCGCGACATCCGCTTCTGGTGGGCCAACGAGATCAGCGCCGAGTATCAGTGGTTCGCCGACCATCCCGACGACCGCAAGAACATCTTCGTCAACATCAACCAGGACATGGTCGGGGTGAACCAGACCATCGGCGGCATCTCCCGGGTGCAGCACG
>CAYTPH010000098.1:0-9322 GCA_964439635.1 uncultured Terriglobales bacterium | reverse complement strand
ACTTCCTCTGCCGCGACTCCATCCTGGCCGCGCCCATCGTCCTCGACCTGGTGCTGTTCCTCGACCTGGCGCAGCGCAGCGCCGAGCTGAAGGGCATCGGCATCCAGGAGTGGCTGAGCTTCTACTTCAAATCGCCGATGACCGCGCCCGGCCTGTATCCCGAGCACGACCTGTTCATCCAGATGATGAAGCTGAAGAACACGCTCCGCCACCTGAAAGGGGAGGAGCTGATCACCCACCTGGGCCTGGAGTACTACGACTAGGCCGAACTTGGCGAATGGGCTGCGGGTCTGTGCGGCCAGCTAGCCGGCGCGCTTGTACTCGTCGAAGGCCGCCAGGAAACGGTCTACGTCCTTCTTGCGCAGGTAGTACGGCGTGGAGAGCCGCAGTTTCGAGGGCTCGCTGCCACGGATGCGGATACGGTGCGTCTTCCACATCCACTGCTCCAGTTCCATGCGCTGGACCGGCGGCACGTTCACGGTGGCGATGCCGCAGCGCAGGGCCGGGTCCGGCGACGTCCAGGATTCCGCCCCGCGCTTCACCATTCCGGAGAGGATGTAGTCGCACATGGCTCGGTGCCGGCGGGTGATGCGCTCCAGCCCGATCTGTTGGGCCAGCTGCACCGCCGCGCGCAGCCCCCAAAGCGCCGGCACATTCGACGACCCGATCTGCTGGAAGCGCTGGGCGCGGAGCTTGGGGTCGTCCCAGCCTTCGGTCGCCAGCGTGTTCCACAGGCGGTCGATGACCTCGTCCCGCACGTAGAGGAAGCCCGTCCCCTTGGGCGCCATCAGCCATTTGTGCGGGCTGGAGGTGTAGAAGTCGCAGCCCAGCTCCTTGATGTTCAGCGGCATCATCCCGATGACGTGGGCGCCGTCGAGGGCGGAGAGGATGCCCTTGCTGTGCGCCAGGGCGCAGATCTCCTTGACCGGCAGCACCAGTCCGGTGGCAGTGCTGATGTGGCTGACGAAGATGACGCGGGTGCGGGGCGTGATGCCGCGCTCGACCGCCTCGAGCACCTCGGCCGCGTTCTTCGGCGGCTTCGGCAGGACGAACTTCTTCACCACGATGCCGTAGCGCTTGGCCCGGAGATTCCACGGCTGCTCCCCGCCGGGGTGCTCCTGGTCGCTCATCAGGACCTCGTCGCCGGGCTTCATGTCCACGCCGTTAGCGATGTAGGAGTTTCCCTCGGTACAGTTGCGCGTCAGGGCCAGCTCGTCCAGGGAGCACCCGACGAAGCGTGCCAGGGGTTCGCGGAACTCGTTCCAGGGACCGTACCCCCAAATGGGGTAGGACTCGGGGTCCGCGGGCGTCGCCCTCTCGGTCTCGCGGTAGCCCTCGAAGACGGCCTGCAGCACAGGCTCCGGACAAGAACCCACGGTGCCGTTGTTCAGGTAAACGACATCGTCCGGGATAGGGAAGAGGCGGCGCAGTTCCGTCCAATACGCCTCTTCGTCCTGCTCATAGAGGCGGGAGGCCGGCAGCAGGAACTTCTGGCCGGGCAAGGTGGTGGGAAAGGCGGCTAGGGCCGCACCCGCCACGGCTGAAGCAAGGAATCGGCGACGGTCGAGCATGGAGCCCCCTTGCAGGCGGCCCATCGTACGCGCCCGCGGATGCGCGACTCAAGGTAAATGAGGATCGGCCGGCCCCGCGGTGCGCGCCATCCGCCCCGGCGGGCTTGCCCTGCCGCGACTTTCGGCCCATGGTGGGGTTTAGACCGGAGGCGGAGTGTGAACCACTGGATAACCACGGCCGTGGTTCTTGCGTCCAACGTAGTGGGCGCCCATCCAATCAGCCGCAGGGTTAAGGGGCGTATAATCCAGGAAAGCCCAACCGCCCATCGCAACGGGGTAAACGCCATGAGGTATCGATCGCTCGTCTGGGTGCTGACGCTGGTTTTGGCGGCGGTGCCGGGCCTCTCCGCGCAGCAGGCGCCAGAGCCGTCCAGCACGCCGGCCGCCACGCAAGACAGTCCCACCGCCACGCAAGAACCGAAGCCGGAAGAGAAGACCGGATCCAAGTCGGATTCCAAGGTCAAGCCGGGGAGCAAGGAGGACGTGGAAGCCATCGGCAACCGCGGCGTCGGCAAGGGCGGAGGCCTGGGCAACTGGTATTCGCTGGAGAAGGAGATCCGCATCGGCAAGGAGCTCGCGGCCCAGGTGGAGCAGAGCGCCAAGCTGGTCACCGACCCCGTGGTGAATGAGTACGTCAACCGGGTCGGGCAGAATCTGGTGCGCAATTCCGATGCCCGGGTACCGTTCACCATCAAGGTCATCGACTCCGACGAGATCAACGCTTTCGCGCTGCCCGGCGGCTTTTTCTACGTGAACAGCGGCCTGATCCTGGCTGCCGATGAGGAGGCCGAGCTGGCCGGCGTGATGGCGCATGAGATCGCGCACGTCGCCGCCCGCCACGGCACCCGCCAGGCTACGCGCTCCCAGCTGGCAAACATCGCCACCATCCCGCTCATCTTCATCGGCGGCGGTGTGGGTTACGCGGTGCGCACGGCCGCCGGTTTCGGCCTGCCCCTCACCTTCATGAGCTTCTCCCGCGGTTTCGAGCGCGAAGCCGACTTCCTCGGGCTGCAGTACATGTACAAGACCGGGTACGACCCGCAGTCCTTCATCACCTTCTTCGAGAAGATCCAGGCCAAGGAGAAGAAGAAGCCGGGCGCGGTGGCCAAGGCCTTTTCCAGCCATCCGCAGACCCCGGACCGGATCAGCAAGACGCAGGAGGAGATCCAGACCATCCTGCCGGCGCGCGACCAGTACGTGGTGAGCACCTCGGAGTTCGACGAAGTGAAGGCACGCCTGGCGCGCATCAGCAACCGGCGCTCGCTGGACGACGCCAAGGAAGACCGTCCTACGCTGCGGCGCACCTCCGGCAAGAAGGACGGCGACAAGAAGAAGGGCGAGGAGGAGGAAGATGACCGCCCGACCCTGAAGCGCCGCGACTAGAGACCCTGAGACACGAGCACGCCGGCGGGCGACCGCCGGCGTTTTGCTTTGCATGGATCAGCGGCGCTGCTCGGCCTGCCGCTCACGGGACTGCCCCGCCTTCACCGCGGTCGACTCCAGGCCGGCGTGGAAGCCGGAGGGTTTTGGGGGCACGGCGCGACGGCGAGGTCGCCTTGTGGAGCCCGGCAAAGGCTTTCATTGAGTCGGGGCAGGAGCTTTGCTACAATCCGCGCCCATCCGGACATCATCGGGGACCCCATGCCCAAGAAGAAGAAGGACAGCACTCCTGACCTGCCTGTAGAGACGCCTCCGCGCTCCGGCGCCGTGGTACGGGACTACATGACGCGTAACGTCACCACGCTGCGAGTGGACGCGCGGCTGCAGGATGCGGCGCTGCTGATCCGCCGCACCGGCAAGCGCCACGTCCCCATCCTGGACGACAAGGGCAAGCTGGTAGGCATCATCAGCGACCGCGACGTCTCCCGCATGGCCCCCTCCATGCTCGCCCGCATGACGCCCGAGGAGTACAACACTGTTTTCGAGGCCACCCCGATCACCGTGGCCATGACCAAGAACCCGCTCACCGTCACCCCCGACGCCCCCATCAGCGAGGCCGTCGGCGTGCTCTACACCAAGAAGATCGGCGCCTTGTTGGTGGTGGAGAAGGACGAATTGGTCGGCATCCTGACCGTGAATGACATGCTCGGGCTGCTGAACGAGCTGCTCGCGCAGGGCTCGGCCCGCATGGCAGGCGCCTCCGCCGGCTAGTTTTTCGTTCTTGGGCCTGGTCTTACTTTCCGGCGTACGACTCCGCCGCCTTGGCCGTGGCTGTGGCCTCGAGCGGGAGCGCTTCGATCACCTTCATCTCCCGCCAGTCGTACGGGAATTCCTTGCCGCAATCCAGGCACACTACATAGGTGCCGGTCAGGACTGCCGCCGCGCTGCGCCGCTGCCCGCGCCGGGCGGTAATGGGGAAACTGTAGTTCTTGTGCCAACAACCGAACAACGCATCTACCAGACTGGTTAACATCCGGGCTACCCCTTACCTGGGTCCCTACCACCCAATGGATCTGCCTGAGGCCGTGCTTCGGCTTCTGCTACTTAGATTCAGAACGGCAGAAAAAGGTTCGACGGTCCCTGGAGGGCAGGCCCGCACCTGCCCGGACCCACTGCAGCGAGGGGTGTGGTATGCGGCCCGACGTCCGAGATCGTGGCTGCGGGCCTTCGATCGAACGCTAAGCGGCTAGCGCTTGTGTTCGGCGCTTTTCTCCGAAAGCACCCACATGTCGGGATCCAGCTTGACCTTGCTGGGAGCGCGTGGCAAAGCCAGCTTGACCGGCGTCTGCGGACCCAGCGCGTACACCGCGGTCCGGGCCCACTGCCCGCTGCCGAACTCCATGTGGAGCGGAAGCGGCATGAACCATTTGTCCACGCCCTCCCCTTCCTGGTGCAGGGTGCCGGTAAGCATCACCCCGCCTCCCTGGCGTGGCTCGATGCTGTAGTCCAGCCGGTAGCGAGGCATCCCCGTCTGGTACACCCACTGTTGCAGGAACCAGTCCAAGTTCTGGAGGCGGAATTCACGTCCTAGCGGGGTATTGGAGAAATGCTGCGATGCCACCCGCATGAAGTTCTCCGAACTCGCGGGTTTCCCCCGGTACTGCTGCACGAAGTCCTTCATCATGGTGTAGAACGCGGTGTCGTCGCCGGTGGCGGGGTCGCTGAATAAGAAGTGCATCATGCGCAGGACCAGCGCCCCTTTGTAGTAGGTGTTGGCGGTGTAAGCCCCGGCGGTGCGCCGCGAGGCCAGGCGATGCCCCATCACCAGGGGCCCGATCTCGTACAGCTTCTGAGGATTCCGCGTGTCGAGGTCCCAGTCGAACGCCTTGCGAAGCAGTAGCTGGCGCATGTCCTTGATGCGCTCCATGACCCGCCAGCGCTCACGGCGTTTCTCGGTGTACAGGAGGGCCGAGTACTCCGCGAAGCCCTCGCTCAGCCATTGGTCTCGGTAGGAGCGCCAGGTGACGACGTCGCCCCACCACTGGTGGGCGGTCTCGTGGCCGATGAACGTGGCCTCTCCCGTGTAGCCGCCGACCGGCAGCAGCAGCAGGGTGGGGAAGCCCTGGCCGTAGCCGGCGCGGAAGTACACGGCCTGGAGCTGCCCGTAGGGGAAATCGCCGAACAGCGCGCTGAAGTAATGCACGTTGTTCACCAGCTCTGCCATCACGAAGTCTTCCTTGACGCTGACCCCCAGGCCGACCGCTCCCGGGACGGAGTAGAACTCGACCGGAAGCTTTCGTCCGCCTACGGTGGCCTCGCCGGAGTGCCGCTGAAAGCGTCCCAGCGCGAACGTGGCCAGGGAGATGGGCTCGTCCATCACCCAGCGGGTCACCTTGAAGCCGCCTTCGCCGGCTTCGCTGCGCAACTTGCCGACCGAGGCCACCGAGAGTTTCTCCGGATGGCGGAAGGTCAGGTCGAAGCGCGACCGGCGCAGATAACCATGGCGCGGGTACCAGGTCGTGGTGCTGAGCGGATAGAAATACTCGCCGATCCACTCCCGCATGAACTCCTTGCCCTCCAAATGCAGGCGGACCGTCAACTTCTCCCCGCGAGCCAGGGGTTTGGGGAGCACCAGGGTGAAGCCCTTCTGCCAGGAGGTCTGGATGACGGTTGGCGCGGCGCCGTCGGGGGTGCTGGCCGAGAGCACGCGCAGGCCTTTGCGCAGGCGTTCGTCCTTGTACTCATCCAGGGCTTCGTTCAGGTCCATGGGAACGAGCTGGACGTTGTCGCGGAGCGCGACCACGTCCAATTCCAGGTCCATGCGGAGCACTTGCTTGGGATCGGTCAGGTCGACCTGACCACGGTAGGCAGCGATGTCCACCAGGTCGAAAGCGTCCGAGTATGCGGCCGTGCCCCGGGCCACATCGGCGTCGTCGTAGAAGGCGGTCCAGACGTCGATGCCGTCTTCGGCGCTCTTGTATTGGAAGACCAGGCCCTTCTCGCCGCCGTTGACGTCGAAGGAGCTCGACAGGACGCGCGCCTGGTGGTCGACCACGGCCGAGAACCTTCCTTTGGAGCCTGCCTGGAACTCGGCAAAGAAGAACCCCGGATCGTCGCCGTTGGCAATGGCCACCGCCGCGCGGGCGGGGAGGTTCAGGCCAACCTCGCGCATCATGCGCTCCTCCGCCTCGCGCGCGGTCTTGGCGGCGGTGTCCTTCAGGGTCCCGGTCACGCGCGTGGCGCCGGCCAGGATCTTCTCGTGCGTGTCGTCGGTGAAGCGCAGGACCGCGTTGGTGAAGGTGACGTCGATGACCTCCGCCTTCAGGAAGCGCTTCACGTTGTCGCGCTCGAATCCCGCGGCCGGCTCGACCCGAACCCTTCCGCCTCCCAGGAAGACCCCGCCATAGACTTTCCCGGCGATGGCCGTGCTGGGGTAGTAATGGCCCGAGAGGGTGATCTCCAGCCGATCGCGTTTGAGCACCAGATTGCTCACTTCGTACGCGCCGGAGGAGACCTCGAAGGCCGACAGTTGCTGGTAGAGCGTGGCGGGGCTGGGTTCGATGGCGAAGACAGAAGTCGTCCACGCCAGCACCAGGAAAGCAAGGACCACAGGATGGCGCATGTTGTTCACCTGGACGTTCTCAGAATTGTGGCCGGGAAGGGGTCGGTGGTCAATCGGGTAAAGAACCGCCTTGCCACGCCGACACTACCACGCCACGATTGCGGCGCCACGCGCGGGATGGTCTTGTTCTGGAATCAGAACAAGCCCGTCCAGCCCATGCAACCTGGGATCACTTTGCACGGAGACCGCTTGCCGAGTCCGTGCCATACAAGCGGCGGTACATGGTGGCGTTGCGCAGGATGGCCTGCACGTACTCCCGGGTCTCGGTAAAGGGGATCGACTCCACGAACTCCTCGATATCGGCGTATTCCGCACCATCCTGCCAGGCGGCCACGCGGTGATTGCCGGCGTTGTAGGCGGCGAGCGCGTACTGCAGGCTGCCGTCGTGGTCATCCAGCACTTTGCGCAGGTAGCGCGTGCCGAGCCGGATGTTCACTCCGGGGCTGGTCAGCAGCGAGGTGGAGTAGCCGCGCAGCTTGACCTGTCGAGCCACGGAACGGCCGACCCGGGGCAAAAGCTGCATCAGGCCCATCGCGTTGGCGCGCGAGACCGCATCCGGATTGAACTCGGATTCCTGGCGGATCAGCGAGGCGACCAGGTAGGGATCGAGATCGTTCTCCGAGGAATAGCGCTCGATGTCCGGCCAGAATGGACGCGGGAAGAGCGCTTCCCAGATCGGCCGCGGCAACGCCTCCAGCTCCCACGCGTAGTAGCTGGGCAGGACGCGCTTCAGCGTCTGCAGCGCCCGGTAGTGGCGGCCTGCGCCCTCGTAGATGCGGGCTATTTCGGCCAGCACCCAGTGGGCTTGTGAAGGGCCGGCCGCCTGGAGTTCGCGAATGGCCAGGTCAATCAGGCCGCCGTTCTCCAGCAGCCTGGCCTTTTGTGCCCGCAGGTTCTCGGCAGGCGGCGCAAGCGGCCCACCAACAGAAGCAGGGGCCGGCGTCGCGATGCGGTCCAGGATGGGCAGGACGGCAGCCGGTTCAGCCTTGATGGCGGCCAGGCGCTCGCGCGCCCGGTCGGCGTAGTAGTAATTGGTGAAGCGGGCGACGATCTTGCTGTAGCAGGCGCGCGCCGTGGGCGTGTCATTCTCGGCCTCGGCCACCCGGCCTCGCCAGTAGAGTGCGTTCGGCACTTCCGGCGAATTGGGATACAGCGCGATCTGCTGGTCGAACAGGTACTTGGCTTCGTCGCGCCGCCCCAGCCGGTAGGTGAGCCAGGCCGCCTTCCAGTGAGCGTAGGCGGCATACTTCCCGCCCGGGAAGCGTTCGTCGACCTCGGCGTAGAGCCGCGCGGCCTTCTCGTACTCACGTTCCAGCAGGTACATGTTGGCCGCGGAGAGCAGGCCCTCCATGAACCAACCGCTCGACGGTGCGGCCTGGCGCAGGCTATCCAGGAGCTTCTCCACTTCCTTGTGATCGGGACGTTCCATCTCCAGCAGCGCGTACGTCCGCTGGGCACCCGCTTCAGGGGGAGCTTCGGTCACCGATTCCAGGAGCTTGCGGCCATCTTTCGCACGGCCCGACTTCCACAGGGCGTACCCAAGCGCCACCTTCAGCTGGGGCTGCTCCGCCGGCGGGGCGATCTTAAGCAACTCGCGGTACTCCTCGGCCGCGGGAGCGAAGCGGCGCCCCTGAAGGAGGAGGTCGACGCGCTGCTTCTGCTCCGCGTAGCCGGCGGGAGGAAGGGAAGCGTCTATCCCGTCGAGAACACCGCGGGCTTGCGCCGCCTCCGGGCTGAGCGGCATTGCGTAATAGAGCTTGCGCAGGACTTCGCCAGCCTCTGCCGTCTTGCCGGCAGCGGCGAGCGCCTTGCCCATGGCCAGTTCCGTCTCGGCACGGGTCGGCGAGCGGTGGCCCTGGAGGAGGGAGATCGCCTGTTGCGGCTGGCCGGAGGCGGTCAGCGCATTGGCGTATGCGAGGCGGGCCTCGCGCACCAGCAGGGAGTCACGATGGGCCTCCTCAAAACCTCGCAGGTGTGCCGCCGCATCCACCGCCTGCCCGCGGTCCAGGTAGCACAGCGCGAGGTAGTAGTCGACATAATCGCGCAGTTCCCCGGCTTGCGGCTGCGCCCGTTTCAGCGCGTCCACTGCCTGGACGCAATCCTGGTCGAGGAAGCGGGCGTATCCGACCGCCAGCCAGGCGAGCCCGCCGGCGTCGGTGCCGGCGTGGGCCCGGGCATACTTCTCAATGGCCGCATAGGCCTGCGGGCTGCGGTTCTCGAGCAACTGCATGGCCATGGGTTTCAGGTCGGCGGAGGCCACGAAGGCGCGCCGGATCCGCCGCACGCGGGGCGAGGCCGCCTTCTTGCGGGCAGGCTTCTTTACGTGTGGCTTCTTCGTGGTGGCGGGTTTCGTCGCCTTCGTCGTCTGCGGAAGCGGAGTGGAGGTCAGCGGAAGCAGCAGGGAAGCAGCGAAGACACACAGAACTACGAGGGACGCCTTACGAATGGCCACAGGCACTAATTATCGCGGAAAATCGCTGCCGAGCAAGCTCTCGTCGTTGTTAGCCAGAATGCGGACGATCTCTTTGGTGAAGTAGTCGGCGGAGGCCGCCGCCGTCTGCCCGTACCGCTTTTCATAGGTGGCGCGGCTCTTCTCGATGTCTTCCTGCAGGCGGGAGTAGAGGTCCTTGTGCTTGCGCCCCTCGCTGACCTTTGCCTGGTTGTAGAGCTTGATCTCGTCCACCAGCAGCTTGGCGAAGCGTTTGGCCTTCTTGTGGACCTCTTCATCCTCCGCGGAAACCGGCGGCTC
>CAYTPH010000097.1:0-9476 GCA_964439635.1 uncultured Terriglobales bacterium | reverse complement strand
GACTGGCGCAACCGCGCCAAGTGGGACGAGTACAAGCTGGCGGTCGAGGACATGCTGCAGCACACCAGCACGCCCTACGCTCCCTGGACCGCGGTCGAGGGCAACAACAAACAGTGGGCGCGCGTGAAGGTGCTGAAGACCATCGTCGAGGCCGTCGAGAAGCGGCTGAACTGATCTGTGTGGCCGCGGGTCTTCGACCCGCGGTGGCCGACCGTTAGGTCGGCTAACAAACCGGTTCGTGTATCAGGGCACGGCTTCAGCCGTGCCGCTATTCGCATGATTGGAATCACTCAGCCCCTTTAGGGGCGGCACCATCCATGATCGATTGGGAACGCAACCAGCTCTTATTC
This sequence comes from uncultured Terriglobales bacterium, assembly GCA_964439635.1. Lineage (GTDB taxonomy): Bacteria > Acidobacteriota > Terriglobia > Terriglobales > Acidobacteriaceae > CAYTPH01. The sequence goes on along the minus strand of CAYTPH010000097.1, from coordinate 9,126 downwards.
CGACGTCTGAGCCGCACCCTGGGCAAGATCGCGCGCAAGCCGCAGCCCGAGGCGGTGCACCAGTTCCGCACCACCGCGCGGCGGCTGGAGTCGGTGCTGGGCGCCCTGGCGCCCGAGCCTAGCCGCAACCAGCGCAAGCTCCTGAAGCAGATCGGCCGGGTGCGCAGCCGCGCCGGCCGGCTGCGCGACGTGGACGTGCAGATCGCCGCCCTTGCCACCGTCAAGCTCACCACCGAGACGGTGCGCAAGCAGCGCCTGATGAAGTCCCTCGCCGAGATGCGCTCCCGCCGCGAGAAGAAGCTGCTGGCCTCGCTGGAAGCGCGCGATGTCCGCAAGCTGCGCGAGCGGCTGTGGCAGGCGGCCTTCGAGCTGGGGATCAGCGGCCGGCGCACCGCGGCCGAGGCCCCGGTCCGGGCCCGCCCCGAACCCGCGCTCGATCCCGTCCGCGAGGCGCTGCGGCGCTTCGCCGCCATGGTGCGCGAGCATTCGGCGCTGACCGAGGAGACGCTCCACACCTATCGCATCAAGGGCAAGCGCGCCCGTTACCTGGCGGAGATGGCGGGCAGCAGCGACCCCGCGGCGGCGGAGATCGTCGCCGCGCTGAAGCGCATGCAGGACGCCATCGGCGATTGGCACGACTGGTGGGCGCTGGCCGGCACTGCGGAGAAGGTCTTCGCCGAGCCCCAGCCCTGCCCCTTCGTGATGGCCATCCGCAACATCATGCATGCCAGGTTCGACGCGGCGGTGCGCGTCTCCACCGAAGTCCGCCGGCGGTTGCTGGCCATGCAGCGCTCCCTGCCCAAGCGGGCCGCCGCGGCCGCCCCGCCCAGCACCACCGCCGCCACCGCCTAGCGCATGCCGGTCTTCGCCGCCATCGACATCGGCGCCAACTCCGTGCGTCTGAAGATCGCCCGCCCCCTCCACGGCCGCTTGAAAGTGATCCACGAGGACCGCGAGGTCACGCGCCTGGGCGAGGCGGTGTTCACCGCGGGCTCGCTGGCGCCCGCCGCCATCAACAAGACCGTGACCGTCCTCCGCCGCTTTCACAAGGAGGTGCAGGCCCGCGCCGCGGACAAAGTGCGGGTGGTCGCCACTAGCGCCTTGCGCGACGCCCGCAACGCGCAGGCGTTCATCGACTGGGTGCAGGCCGGGACGGGTTGGAATGTCGAGGTGATCTCCGGCATCGAGGAGGCGCGGCTCATCCACCTGGGCATCGTCTCCAACCTGCGCCCGCGGCAGTCTCCCATGCTGCTGATCGACCTGGGCGGCGGCAGCTGCGAGCTGACGCTTTCCGAACGCGGCCACATCAAAGAGACGGTCAGCGTGCCGCTGGGCGCCGTGCGGCTGACGCAGATGTTCCTGCGCCATGACCCGCCCACCCGGAACGAACTCCAGGGCGCGCGGCGGCTCATCTCCGGGCGGATCGGCCGCATCACCCCACGCGTCACCCGCGCTCATCCCAAGGTGGTGATCGCTACCGGTGGCACCGCCGCGGCGCTCGACTCCATATATCGCGCCATCTCCGGCCGGAAAGCCTCCAAGCGCGACCTGGTGCCGCGCAAGGCGGCCGTGAAGTTTGCTGAGAAGCTCTCCAAGATGTCCTACGAGGAACGGTTTACGGTGAAAGGGCTGGGCTCCAAGCGGGCCGAGATCATCGTTGCCGGCGCCTGGGTCTATGCCGAGCTGCTCGAACGCTGCGACCTGAGCGGCTTCGTGTACTCCGACCTCGGCCTGCGCGACGGCATGCTGGCGCTGATGGCGGCGGAGCACGGCACCGCCCGCTCCCGCAAGCGGATCGAGGCCGAGCGCTGGGACGCGCTGCTGGCCGCCGGCCGCCACTACCACGTCGACCTCGCGCAGGCCCGCCAGGTGCGCAAGCTGACCATGGAGCTCTTCGAGGGCCTCCGCCGCCTGCATCGTCTTCCCGACGACTACGAGGAATGGCTCTCGGCCGCCGCCATGCTGCACGAGGTCGGCAGCTACGTGAACCGCACCGGCTGGCACCGCCACGCGTACTACATCATCGCCAACTCCGAGCTGCTGGGATACACGCCGCAGCAGCGGCGCACCATCGCCGCCATCGCCCGCTACGTGGGGAATTCGCTGCCCTCGCCCGGAGACAAGTACATCAAGGCCCTCCCCGCCCCGGACCGCAAGCTGGTCCCGAAGGCGGTGGCCCTGCTGCGCCTGGCGCGCGCCATGAATCAGGGACGCCGCGGCGCCGTGGCCAGCGTCCGCCCGCAGGAGAAGGACGGCCGCGTGCTGCTTCGGCTGAAAGCCAGCCGGCGGCTGGGGGCCGACCTGGAGCTGTGGATGCTGGCCAAGGAGCGCGGCTATTTCCGCGAGGTCTTCGGCCGCGAGCTGGCAGCCACGCTTTCGTAGACCGAACGCACCATCTTCGGCGTCAGCAGCCAGAGCAGCACGCCGGCGTTCTTGTCCACGTCCACCCGCGCCACCGCTCCCTTCTTCAGGTCCACCGCCGCCTCCGTGGCCCGCTCGCTGATGAGCAGACTGGCGAACTCGCTCAGGCTGGGGTTGTGGCCCACCACCATGATGGCCTCGGCCTTGCTGTAGCGCGTCAGCAACTCGCGGAACTGCGCGAACGAGGCCTCGGGGCGCAGGGCGTTGTCGAGGATCAGCTTCCCCTCGTGCGCGATCTCGTTGCCCACCAGCGACGCCGTCTGCGTGGCTCGCTTCAGCGGCGAGGAGATGAGCGCGTCCACGTGCACGTCCATGGCCGCCAGCGCGCGGCCGACGTGCCCGCACTGCTCGATGCCCTCTTTGTCCAGCGCGCGCTTCTCGTCGCGCGCCGGATCCCCTTTGTGTTGCCCGGCGGAGGCGTGGCGCAGGAAGTAAATGATCATAGGTGTGAGCTGCTAAAGCATAGTAGCTCCGCAGGCGCGCGATTGTGAAATCTCGGTGAATCCGCGGCGCCGGCGCCTGGCTGGTTTCTCCTTCACATCCCGAGCGGAGCGTGGGAGCTCTACCCGGCCCTACGCTACAATCGCCCGGCATGAAGCGCGCTGCAAGATCGAACCCTTACCGCGTGGCCATCGTCCAGGCCGCGCCCGTGCACCTCGACCTGGTGGCCAGCCTGAAGAAGGCGCTGGGGCTGATGCAGCAGGCGGCGCGCAAAGGCGCCAAGTTGGTGGCCCTGGGCGAGACCTGGCTGCCGGGCTATCCCGCCTGGCTCGACTCCTGCCCAGACGTGGCGCTCTGGGGCCACGGGCCCACCAAGGAGGTCTTCGCCCTTCTGCGCGAGAACAGTCTGGTGGTCCCCAGCGCGGAGTCGCGGCAGTTGGGCGAGGCTGCCGGCGACCTCGGCATCACGCTGGTGATGGGCGTGAACGAGCGCGTGGACGCCGGTCCCGGCAACGGCACGCTGTACAACAGCCTGCTCACCTTCACCTCCGACGGCCGACTCGCCAACCGCCATCGCAAGCTCATGCCCACCTACACTGAGCGGATGGTGTGGGGCCAGGGCGACGGCGACGGGCTGAGGGCGGTGGACGCGGGCGGCACGCGCATTGGCGGCCTTATCTGCTGGGAGCATTGGATGCCCCTGGCGCGCCAGGCCATGCACGACAGCGGCGAGCACATCCACGTGGCCGTCTGGCCCACCGCGCACGACGTCCATCAACTCGCCAGCCGCCACTACGCCTTCGAGGGACGCTGCTTCGTGCTGGCAGTGGGGCTGCTGATGAAAGCCTCCGACCTGCCGCGCGGGCTGCGCCTGGCCCGGCCAGCACCCAAGATGCTGCTGCGCGGCGGCAGCGCGATCTACGCTCCCGACGGACGCTGCCTCGTCGGCCCGGTGTTCAGCAAAGAAGAGCTGGTGATGGCTGACCTGGATCTGCGCGAAGTCGATCGCGAAAAGATGACGCTGGACGTCTCCGGGCACTACTCGCGCCCGGACGTCTTCGAGTACACCGTCAAGCGCGGGGCGGGGTCGAAATCCTCCCATTGACACCGTAGCGGAGGGGTTACCCAGGTAACTTTGAGGGCGTGCGGCGCGCCAGTTCGGGCTTACACTGCGGCCCAGGGGCAGGGTCAAGAAAGGCCGCTGCCCACCAGGCGGGTCTTGGTGCGAGCGGCTTTCTGGCACAAGTGGACTAGGATCGAATCCCCAAGGCTGGCCTCCGTGCTGCTCCTCGGGGTCCTACTGGGACCAGCTCAGACGGCACTGGCGCCGGGTTCCCTCTGCCAGGACGCAAGCCCCTCCCTGGGAGAACTCGCGCGCCAGCAGCGCGAGCAACAGCGAAATTCGCAGACCACCTCGCCGCAGACCAAGGCCCTGGTCGACCGCAGCCTGGAAGCGGAAGCACTGCTGGAACCCGCCCCAGTCGGGTTCAAGCATTACCGCACCGAGGACTATCGCCTGCTGGTGCCGGAAACGGCCGAACTGGTGGCCGAGGACTACCAGGGCAAGATCCTGCGTTCCTCAGGCCTGGGCGGAGCGCGGACGATCGTGGTGGTGGGCGACCCTATGCCCATCGCCGGCGAAAGCACGGCCGCCATCCTGAGCAGCGCGTCCAGAGCCTTTGTCGAGCAGTTTCCCGGTGGGGCGAACGGCTCCGGCAGCATCACCGTGAATGGACGGCCGGCCCGCCACGTGAGCTTCAACGGCAACAAGCTGGGCAACCCCTTCTGGGGCGCCGCCATCTTCATACTGGGGCCCGAAACGGTGATTCCGGTGGCTTGCGGCTTCCCACCCAACGACCAGGAACTGCGGCCGCAGCCGGATTCCAGCCGCCGGAGCAGGGCGGAGAAGGCCGAAGCCCTCCAACGCTCCTTCCACAGCCAAGACGATCAACGCCAGGCTAGTGACACATGCCAGCGGGTGCTCGGTTCTATCCACCTGCTGGAAGCGCCCACATTCCAGCCCAGACCGAAGATGGAGAGCGGGCGCAGGGTGGTTTCTCCGTCAGCCGCGCTGCCGGCTGCTGCGATGAACACCGCCGGGGAGCAGCGAGCTTCCTTGGGCGACCTGGCCCGCAAGTTGGCCCAGGAGAAGGCCAGGCAGCCAAGAGCCAAAGCAGGCAGGGAATTGACGGAGGGCGGGACTCTCCCCGGATTCGAATCCCGCGAGATCGTCTACTGTGTGGACTCGGAGTGCCTTAGCGCTTCCTACCTCGTTCCCCAAGGGGCGCTCCGGGTCGCCGACGCCCGCGAGCGCACCGACCACGTCACCGCGCTGGTCGGAAAGGTCCACGTCGACATCTGGGCCAGCGGCGGGCAGGAGCCAGAGCCGAGGACGCTGATGACGCAGGCCCGATTCCTGGACTACTTGGAAAAAGAGTTCCTGCGCGATCCCCTAGGCAACGGCACCGGGCCGGCCGACGTCGTAATTCGTGAGGACACGGTCGTAGGAGAGTTCCCGGCGCGACGCCTGCGATTCAAGGTCCGGACGGCGGCGGGTGCGGTGGTCGGCGACCGGCTGCAAGTGCTGGGGACCAGGCGTGTGCAGATCGCGTGTGCCGCAGTGGAGAAGGGCTTCGCGGACGTCGAATCGGTTTGCCGTGCCGCGCTGGACTCGCTGCGCGTGCCCTAGGCGCCGCCAGGACCGGAAGATTCGGAGGGAGGCCCGATGGCAAGACGCACGCCAAGTCTCGTGTTCGCGCTGGCCTTGCTGATGGGGATCTGTCCGTTGGCGGCCCAGAGCCCGCCAGCCTCTGCGGGCGAGAAGTCCCTGGGGGACGTGGCCCGGGAGAACCGCCGCAAAGCAGCCTCCGCCCCCAAGGCGCGCAAGACCCTGGACGAGGAAGGCCGGGTCCCCGCCGGGTTCAAACGGGTCGAGCGCGACTCCTGCAACACCATCCCCTGCGCCAAGCTCTCCGCGCTGGTCCCGGAGCAGGCTGGTATCGTGACGCAGGCGGATCCCTACACTTTGGCGGTGCCGCTCGAGCGCTCGCGCCTGCTGATCACCTGCGGCCTGCGCGACTTCCCGTATGCTTACGCCCACGTTTCGCTCGCTGAGGCGGAGACTCTCTACCTGGGTCATTTGCGGGGACTGATCGGGGCTTCCGGCTCTCCGCAGAGCAGCGCCGGCGGAGAGATCGACGGCCACGCCAGCCGGGAGACCACGTTCACCACGGCCGGCCCCCGAACGCAGTTGCAGGGCACGGCCGTGTTCGTAGAAGCGCCGGCGCAGGTGCTCACCATCGCCTGCGTCTATCACACGGCGGAATTCGCTGCCGGCGAGGCCATTTGCCGCGACGTGGTGCGCTCCATCCAGGTGAAGACGCCGGAAGACTACAAGCTCTGGGAGGAGATCTACCGAACGAGGCGCGAGCCATGAAGACGCGCCTGGGGATGCTGCTGCTGTTCTCCCTGTGCGCGGCAGCCCAAGAGGCCCCAACTGCTCCGGCCCCGGCCGCTCTGGAAAGCCACTTTCGTCCGGGCGACGTTCTGAAGTACGAATTCGAGGGCCGCTTCTCCCTGACCCCGCAGCGCGACTCCGAGTACTACCGTTTCCGTCCCGCCTTGCAGGGGTGCGACTACGGTATTTCCGCCCGCATCCAGGTTCGGTTCTCGACGGAACCGCAGGAAGGCGTACTCGCCGGCTCCATCCACTACCAGGACATTCGCCTCAACGCCTGGGCATGCAAGGAAAGTGTCCGCAAGGAACTGGAAGGCCGGCTGCGGAGGCTCCAGGCAGCCGCGCTTCCCTTCCGCATCAACCAGCATGGAGAAGTGCGGATCGCCGACCCAGAGGACGAGACCTTCGACCACTCCTCCGGGCTGCGGATGCTGGAGAAAGCCGCTGTGGACATTCTGCAGGTCAAAGTGAGCGACCGGCCGGTCAGCCCTGGCGCAACCTGGAACCCCGGCCGCCGATTCGTCTACTGGAAGGACCGCTTCGAGGACGGCTTGTCGGTGGCGGCGGCTTCCATGAGCTACCAGGAAGACGTCACTGTCGCCGGCGACACCTGCGCCCGCCTCCGTCTGCGGCGCGTCTTTTCCCCGGAAGACCTGCCCGCTTACCTGAACCGCTCCGCCGCCCAGGCCGGCTATGAGGGGACGACGTTCGTGGCCGGGACCGAACACCTGGAATTGCTGTTCGACCGGGAGCAGCGACGCATGGCATTTGTGCGCCGCACGCGACGGCTGGAGAACCGTCTCGTCCTGCGCGACCCGGAGTTGGCGCTCCTGGGCCCGGTCCCCTTGCTCACCTACCGGATCGAAGAAGACGCCCAGGTACGCTGGATCCGGGAGGAGAATCCGGAGCGCTGGCTGGCCGGCCTCGAGGCCTTCGAGCACAGTCTGAAGCGCCCGGCCAGGGCAGCAGAGTCCACGACTGTCGGCGGGCCTGCGCTGGGCGATGTGGCCCGGGCCATGCGGGAAGAGAAAAAGGAACGCACTTCGCCCGCCGTACCCGCCTTGCGCATCGAACAGGAAGCGCTGGATCGTCCGCCGGCGGGCTTTCGTCGCTGGGAGCAGCCCTACTGCGGGGAAGAAGGATGCTTCTCCGTCTCCGTGGCGCTGCCGGAGTCGGCAGTGGTCTCGGAGCAGGGCCGGCACGGCAGCATCTTCTTGGCGCAGGCGGGCGGGGCCACCATCTACTTCTCCATCGGCCCGCCGCTGGAGCGGCGGTTCTACGGGCAGCCGGATAGCGTGGCGTTGAGCTGGCAGGCCGCGAACTACCTGGAAAGCGAGCTCTGGCTGGCCAGCGGACCGGGCCAGGCGACAGCTTCGCAGGATACTTCGCTCGACGGCCGGCCGGCGCTGGTCACCGATTTTCTTGCTCCGCGCCGCGACTTCGTCCAGATGCAGGGCCGCCTGGCACTGGTGCTGCTGCCCTGGAACAAGGTGATCCCCGTCGCCTGCGGCTACAAGCAGACCGAACACGACAAGCTGGCCGCCACCTGCGCCACCGTGGTCGCGTCGCTGCGGATCCGCTGAAGCCGGCAGCCCTAGCGCCTGGAGACCCGCGCCCGCACCGGCTTGGCCGGCCCTGCCAGGGATTCCAGGCTGGCCTTGCCCTCGGCCAGCCCGACGAGGAACTCCTGGGCGTTGAAGCCCGGCGCGCCGACCTCTTTGCGGCGCTGCTTCAGCAGCTGCTCGGCGCGCACGTAGCTGCCGTCGCGCTGCAGGACGCGCGTCTTCACCGTGTCGGCCAGGTACACGTCCAGGATCTCCTGCTTCACGCGCTGGCGGAGCAGCGGGTCGCGGATGGGGAAGACGGCCTCCACGCGCTCGTAGAGGTTGCGCGGCATCCAGTCGGCGCTGCCCACGTAGATCTCCTCCTCGCCGCCGTTGAGGAAGTAGAAGATGCGGCTGTGCTCGAGGAAGCGCCCCACCAGGGAGCGCACCCGGATGCGGTCGCTCACTCGCGGGATCCCCGGGCGCAGTGCGCACTTGCCGCGCACCAGCAGGTCGATCTGCACACCCGCCTGCGACGCCCGGTACAGCGCCTCGATGATGCTCTTGTCGAAGAGGCCGTTCATCTTGGCGACGATGCGGGCCGGGCGGCCGCGGCGCGCCTGCTCCGCCTCGCGGGCGATCAGCTCCAGCGAGCGCTCCGCGAAGTTCAACGGCGACACCAGCAGCGGCGCGTACTCCTCCGCCTCCGAATAGGCGGTCATGAAGTTGAACACGCCGTGCACCGCCGAGGTGATCTCCTCGTCGCAGGTCAGCAGCGACAGGTCGGTGTAGAAGCGCGCCGTATTCTCGTTGTAGTTGCCGGTGCCCAGGTGGGCGTAGCGGCGGATGATGCCGTCGGGATCGTGGCGCGCGATCAGCGCCAGCTTGGCGTGCGTCTTCAGTCCCACGACCCCGTGAAAGACCTGCACGCCGGCGTCCTCCAGGTGGCGCGCCCAGCGGATGTTGGGCGCCTCGTCGAAGCGCGCCTTCAGCTCGACGACGACGCTCACCTCCTTCTGCTTGGCTGCGGCCTCGACCAGGGCTCGCACGATGGCCGAATTCTCGTTGGTGCGATACAGGGTCTGCTTGATGGAGAGCACGCGCGGGTCTTCGGCCGCCGCCTCCACGAACGACACCACCGCGTCGTAGCTGTCGAAGGGATGGTGCAGCAGCACGTCGTGCCGGCGCAGCTCCTCGAACAGGTCGCGCGACTTGGCGGTCAGGTGCAGCTCCCGCGGCACGAACGGCTTGTACTTCAGATCC
>CAYTPH010000096.1:0-9477 GCA_964439635.1 uncultured Terriglobales bacterium | reverse complement strand
CCTGGTGCTGATGGTGGACGGGCCCACCATCCGGATGCGCCACCTGCCGCAGCGCATCCTGGTGGGCGCCACCGCCAGCCAGGAGTCGATCCTCATCCCCGATGAAGGCATCGATTTCGGGGAGGAGATGGAGCGCATCGAAGCGGCCTACGTGCAGGCGGCCCTGCGGCGCACCGGCGGCCACAAGACCAACGCCGCCGCTCTGCTGCACATCAATCCCCAGAAGATGAAGTACCTCTGCCGCAAGCACGGCATCCAGAAGGTTTAATAATTTACCCATTGCGCGGTCACTTTTTGACCCCGGGTGAATGGTTGACCGCCGGCGGTAGCGGGCTCTTGGGCGGCCGCGCCCGTAAGTCCTTGCGGTATCAGCAGGTGTGGATTTCACGCGGGGGACCTGGGTTTGGCACGCGGGATGCACTAGGGAGTGGCATCACGCCGATCGGAACTTGAAACCGGCGGCTAAATCAGACGGAGGATCCGATGTCAGTCCAGAAAAAGTCCCTGATCAACAGCCGTGCAGCCGCCAAGAAGGCCATCGTGGCCAGCAAGCTGTCCCCGGCGAAGCTGAGCCCGGCCAAGCTGTCGCCCGCGAAGCTCAGCCCGGCCAAGCTGAGCCCGGCCAAGCTGAGCCCGGCCAAGCTGTCGCCCGCCAAGCTGTCGCCGGCCAAGCTGAGCCCGGCGAAGCTGTCGCCCGCCAAGCTGAGCCCGGCGAAGCTGAGCCCCGCGAAGCTGTCACCGTCGAAGATCTACTAAGGGTTACAACAACGTTGGAGGGGGGAAGGGAGCGACAGAACACCGTCGCTCCCTTTCATTCTTGCGGGTCACCAAACCTTCCGGCCAAGAAAGTCTAAGACCTCGCTGGCGGCGAAGCCGGCCAGACTGCGGCGTTGGACCAGGATCTTGGCAGCGCCCGTCTGCCCATCGCGCAGGCCGGCGGCCTCCGCGATCAGCACCGTGACCGGGTAATAGGCAGGCGCCTGCAGCCCACTGGTCGCCTGGGGCACGCCGGTTGGCATGGCAGCCGGAGCAGGGGCGATGGCGACGACCTCGCCCGACACGCTTCCCACAAAGCCTTGCGGCTGGACGGCAACGCGGGCTCCCGGGCGCACTTTTCGGATCAGGGCCTCCGGCAAGTAGACGCGGGCGCGGAACGACGAAAGGTCGCCGATCTGGGCGATCTCGTCTCCGGCTTCCACGTACGCCCCGATCGATTGGCGCAGGCGCGGGGTGAGCACCGTCCCGGCGATGGGAGTGCGGACCGCCAAGGCGTCCACCTGTGCCGACAGGACGGTATTGCGTGTCTGCAACTGCGCCGCTTCGCGCTGCTGCACCCCGTAATCAGCATTGCGCAGTTGCGCCTCGAACAGCCGGGCGGAGGCGGTGCGGTAGTCGGCGCCGGCCCGCGCCGCCTCGGACTCCAGGCCCAGATTCCGCAGACGGACGACCACCTCGCCGGCAGCCACCCGGTCGGATTCGTCCGCGTTGACCTCCACCACCCGGCCCGGGACTTCGGCACGCAGCACGGTGCGCAGCGCGGGTTCCAGGACGAACGGTCCCTCCACCGTCTCGCGCCAGGCGGGGATAAACAAAAGCACGACCGCGGCCGCCGCCAGGGCGATCCGCCGCTGCGGCGTCAGCCAGGCGGCTACCCGGTCCTTCTTGTCCAGATAAAGCTGTTTCATAAAGCGCCCCAAGGCGAGAATGCGTGATTTGAAGACCAGCCACGCCAGGTACCCGGCGGGCAGGAACGCCCATTCCGGGGTGTAGCTGTGAGCGATGTTGTAGGCGAAGCTCACCACGATGAAGAGCAGGGTGTAGCTGTACAGGCTGGACAGCAGGGTGTAGGGGACATAGAGCAGCTGCCGCCGGAAGGGGACGTAGGGGACCTCGACCGGCAGGCCGAACAGGTTCCGCTTGACCCAGGCGGTGACGAACGCGGTCGAGTTCTCCTTCAGGTCGCCGATCTCCAGGAACTCCGTCAGGATGAAGTAGCCGTCGAGCTTGATGAGGGGATTCAGGTTGATGGCCACGGGCAACAGGCCGGAGGTCAACATCAGCAAGTAGGCAAAGTCATGCGCTCCCGTGCCGGGCGGCGTGCCCCACCAGACGATGCTGGCCACCGAGCACAGCAGCAAGGTGACCCAGATCCCGGCAGCGCAGGTGGCGATGCGCTGCCACTTCCCGCCGTACACCCAGGTCTCGGTGGTGTCGCAGAAGAACGCCGGAGACAGGTAGATCAGCAGGAAGCCCATGCGGTGGGCGCCGGCGCCGGTGTGCTTGCAGGTGATGCCGTGGGCGGTCTCGTGGATGAAGCCGATGGCGAAGAACAGGACCCAGATCTGCAGGATGTCGGCGAAGCCCTTGTTGCTGAAGTTGTAGAGCTGGATGGTGTCGTAGCTGATCTGGCCCCAATTCTCGATGAAGATGTACAGCATGAAGGCGAACAGCGCCAGGTTCAGCCCCACGAACCAGGGCGTGAACACCCAGCGCAGCTTGTCGTGCAGCCAGGTGAGGAACTTGTCCGGGTCCCAGGCGGAAAAGCTGATCTCGGCCAGGTCGGCGTGCTTGGCCTTCTTCAGGCGGTTGCGGCGCTCCTGCTTCTGCTGTTCCCAGTAGGCGGCGTTCCTCTCCTGGGCGCTGCGGTACCAGAACAGGGCATCGCGGCTCTGCTCCACGAAGTCGCGGATGGCATCCTCGGTGTAGGCCACCCCCGTCTCCGCGGCGTACAGGTCGGCGATCTCGGCGTAGCCGCGTTCCCCGTCGAAGAGCTGCAGCAGGGTCCAGTGCTCGGGCTCGAACACGTAGTAGGTGTGGACTTCGGGGATGAGCAGGAGGACGACGGGGCGGCCCTCCTGCAGTTGCTCGCGGGCGATGATCTCGGGATTCACCCGCGGCAGGCGCTTGGGGCGGGCGACCTCCGGGGGGATGTCCGGAAGCGCGACCCGCAGCGCCTCGAATACGTTCATCGCGCCGTCTCGAGGCGGATACTGGCGGTCATGCCCGGCAGCAGCCCGGAAGTGTTACCGGTCAACTCGGCTGCGACCTCGATGGTGCCGCTGGAGGGATCCACCACCGGGCTGACCTCGACCACTTTGGCGGCATAACGGGTCTCGGGCGCGGCTTCGGCGGTGACGCTGACCTGCTCGCCCTTCTTCACCTTGCCCAGGTAGCGCTCGGGCAGGGTGAACTTCACCCGCAGCGGGGAGGTGGCCGTGACCCAGAACAGGCGGTCGCCGATCGCAACCCGCTGTCCCAGCCGGATGTAGCGGCGCGCCACCACGCCGTCGAAGGGGGCGCGGATGTGCATCTTCTCCAGTTCCAGTTCCAGCGAGCGCGCCTCCGCCTGGGCGGTAAGCATCTGCTCGCGGATGTTCTTGACGTTCCACTCGTTGGAGACGACCTTGTACTGCGCCTTTTCCAGCTGTTCCTTGGTGATGAGCTGCGCGTCCCACATCTTCCGGGCGCGCTCCAGGTCGGTCTCGAAGACCTTGCTCTCGGCCTCCCAGTTGCGCAGGTCGGCTTCCATGCCGCGGGCCTTGGCGCGGGCGGCTTCCAGATCGGAGGCGACCTGCCGGTCGTCGAGCAGGGCCAGGAGATGGCCCTTACGGACCGCAGCTCCGGGCTCGGCCTGGAGTTGAGCCACAACCCCCTCGCGCAGCGCGGCAACGTCCACCTGCTGCTCGACGATCACCGGCCCGGTGGTGACAAAGGCGGTGTCGCTGGCCGCTGCCGGGGCGGCTTCGGCCCGGGGAGCGGCGGCGGATGCTGCCGGTGTTGCCTTGTCACGGCTGCAGCCCCCGCAGAGAAGCAGCGCCAGGAGCAGGAGCGGCGCACATCGTTTCATTCCATCCTCCTTACCAGCCGAACCAGGACCACAGTTTGCGCCAGCCCCACATGCCGATGCCGCGGAAGAGCACGTATCCCGAGGGCCGCCAGCCGATCTTCACCTTGCTGCGCCCCTGCATGCCCGCCCGGACCAGGCCCTCAGGGTTGTCCAGCAGGACCCGCGCGAAGAACACGCGTTGCTCCTGCAGCGCTGTGCCCTGGGGACTGACCACCACCACCTCTCCCCGGAAAGTGCGGGTGGGGAAGCTGTCCAGCTTCAGGGCCGCCGGCTGCCCGGGTTCCAGCAACGGCATGTCGTTCTCCTCGATGGCGACATCCACTTGCGCGCGGGAGGAGTCGAGCACTTCCGCAAAGTCATCGCCCGGCTCCAGGTGCCGTCCCACGAAGGTCTCGATGTGCGGGGTGGCCACCACTCCGTCGATAGGAGAGCGCAGTTGCGTGCGTTCCAAGCGCTCGGCCGCGCGCTTGACCTCCGCCGTCCAATAATCGGCCTGCACGCGCTGGATGCCCGCCTCCGTGCCGTCATTGGAGGCCAGGGCGCGGTTCATCAGGGCCGCCGCCGTCTGCTGCTTGGCCTGGGCGGCTGCCAGAGCGGAGCGGTAATCCCAGTCTTCCATCTCCGCCAGGACGGTCCCGCGCTTCACCGCGTCGCCCTCGCGCACCAGCACCCGCCGGACGACGCCTTCCACCTCGGGCTGGATCTGGGCTTTGCCGGCCGGGGTCACGGTGGCGTCGCCCGCGACCCGCATGGGGATGGGGAAGAAGACCAGGAACAGCACCGCGGCCGCGGCCAGGAGATAGGTGGCGCGGCGGCGGCGCGCTTCCAGCGCCATGAACTTCTGCTTCTTCTGAAGCAGCGGCGCGATGACCTCGATGAACGGCACCTCGGTGTACATCTGCGCGTTGCGCAGAGCCACCGTGGCCTGGGCGGCCACCACCTTCAGCATCTCGATGTGCACCGAGGTGAGGAAATCGGGGTCGCTGCTCTCCAGCGCCAGGATGCCGACGCGGCCCTGGTCGTCGGCCAGGGGCAGGGCATAAAAGGCCCGCATGCCGCTGTCCGCGAAGTAGCGCTCGAACTTGGCCCGGGTCTCCTCGCGGTCGGCGGCGATGCCCTCGTCGGTCTGCGAGATGTGCAGTTCCTCGTTGAGCATGGAGGCCCACTGCAGCAGGTCCTGGAGGCGGGCGACCTCGGGCTCGGACCGGTTCACCTGCTTCATCCCGGAGACCGCTCCCAGCTGCAGGCGACCGCTGCGCTCCACCGCCAGGGCAGCGCGCTCGTACGGCACCACCGCCTGCGGGCCGTTGACGATGGCCTGCATCACGCCTTCCAGGTTCAGCGTGGACGTGATCTCGCCGCTGACCTGCACCAGGGTCTGCAGAACCTCCACCTTGCGCTCGGCCTGCAACAGGCTGGCGTTGTGCAGGGCATTGTTCGCCGTCTCGGTTATGTTGCCGAGCAGGAACTGGTCATCTTCGTCGAAGGGCTGGCCGTCGCTGCGGTTGATGACCTCGACCACCCCCACCAGGCTGTCCTTCTCCTTCAGCGGGCCGGCAAGGAGCGAGAAGATGGCGCCCTCTTCCACGCCCTGGTTGCGGGCGGAGAGGCGCTCGTCCTCCGGGGAATCCACCAGCAGGGGCTCGCCGCTCTCCGCCACCGGCCCCACGAAGCCCTCTCCTGAGCTGACCGACGTGCCCGGTTGGCAGGTTGGATCCACCCCGGCGCGGTTGGTCAGCAGCAGCTCATCTCCCGCTACCATCCACAGGTTCACCGCCTGGACGTTCATCACCTCCTGGAACTTGGAGGTGATGAGCTGCAGCAGGTCCTCCATCTCCAGGGTGGAGTTGAAGACCTTCTCCAGGTCGTACATTTGGGCGATGCGGGTGATGGATTCCAGCTGGGTGTTGCGCTCGTTCTCGTAGGCAGCGCCGGCGGCCAGGCCGATGGCCGCCAGGCTCCAGAAGTCGTTGAGCGCCACCACCGCCTGCTCGCCGATGGGCTGGCCGAAGCTGAGCACTTCCACGGCGCCGATGAGATGCTCGTCGAGTTGCAGCGGGATCCCAACCAGCGAGACCAGCGTGCGGCGGAAATTCAGGTGGGAATATTCCTCGCGGGGAAGCTTGGCGCCGGCGAACACCACCACGTTCCGCTTGGCGTGCAGCGCTCCCAGGGTACCGGCGTCGGCGGCGATCAGCGGCTCAGTGAAAGCGACGTCGCCCGCGGTCGCCTTGGGCGCCCAGCCCTCACCCTCGCTGAAGACATAGACCACCGCAGCCCCTTCGGGAACGAAGGTGGCGGCCTGTTCGGCGATCAGGCGCGCCCGCGGAACCACCTCGCTGGAGGACAGCAGCGCTGCCGCAAGCTCGGAATAGGGTACGGCGAATCCGGGGACTTGAGTCGCCATCGACAGGGCTCCTTGCCGGACCACTTACGTCGGGGGCTGCGGATTTTAAGAGGGGGAGACTCTTACACTTGCAAATTTCGCAAGGTTCTCTTAAGTTGTGCGGCGCACTGTAACAAAGGGTCCGGAGGGTGTCAAACGCGGCCCTGGCCGGCAGATACCCCGGGAACGCGGTGCCGCGTGGCCTTTAGGAGGCAGAGTTGGACATCAGCGTTCGCAAGCATTCCGACGTTCAGGTACTGAAGCTGCGCGGCGACTTGAAGATCGGGCAGGCGGTGGATGAGTTCCGCCAGACCGTCGAGGAGTTGCTGGCCTCCGGCGAGAACCGCTTCGTCATCAACATCGCCGAGGTGCCCATGATCGACTCCAGCGGCATCGGCGTGCTGGTGCGCTCGCTCACCACCGCCAAGCAGCGCGGCGGCTCGCTCAAGCTGGTGAACCCCTCCAAGCTGGCGCTGCAGACGCTGAAGATCGTCGGCCTGCTGAACCTCTTCGAAGTCTTCGATGACGAAGCCCAGGCGGTCGGGTCCTACTGAGCCGGTCCGCCCCCGGATCAGCGTCGTCATCTTCGATCTGGACGACACCCTTTACGACTGCTTCGGGCAGCGCGTCCAGGTCGCTCACCGGCACGCGGCAGAAGCCATGGCCGCCGCCGGAGTGCCGGCCACGGCCGAAGAGATCTTCAAGTATCGCTGGAAGGCCTTCGAGACCGACCCCACGCTCACCCACATCGACGCCGCCGTGCTGAAGCATTTCGGCGGGCCGGAGGACCCCGAGATCGTTCGCCTCTCCAGGGCCGCGTTCTTTACCGCGCCGGTGGGTGAACTGACGTTGTTCGAAGGCACGCTGCCGCTGCTGCGGGAGCTGCGGCGGCGCGGCGTGCGCATCTTCGTGGTCAGCTTCGGCGACCCCGAGACCCAGCGCGCCAAGGTCAAAGCCCTGGGGCTCGACCAGGAAGCGTCGGTCGAGCGTATCTTCTACGCTGATACCGGGAAGCTCCTCACCAAGGAGGCCATCTTCCGGACCATCCTGCGCCATGCCCAGCCGGACCCGGCAAAAGTGCTGGTGGTGGGCGACCGGCCATCGAGCGAGATCAAGGCAGGGAAGGCACTGGGCATGCACACCGTCCGCCTGCGCCACGGGGAGTTTGTCAGCCAGGAGCCCGCGGGGCCGGAGGAAACGCCCGAGCACGAGATTCGGGCGATCGGAGACCTGCTCAAGTTGCCGTACCGGTTCGGAAAAGAACCGGCGTCATCCTGAGGACCACTAAGCCCGAAGGATCTTGCGTGCAGCCACGACTCATCGTGACTCCGCGCAAGATCCTTCGGCGCTGAAGCGCCTGAGGATGACGCCGTCATTAGCGCTGAGCTCTAATCCTGTTTCGCCGCCTCCGGCTGCAGCTGCTTCAGCTTGCCGTCCGCGCTCTGGCGGATAAGGGCGAAGAACTGGGCGTTCTCCGGGTCCTTATCGGCCTCGATCATGGCGATGGCCTTCCTGGTCGCCTGCAGCGCCAGCTCGCGCTCGCCGGCTGCCAGGTAGGCGTCGCCCAGGCTGTCGTAGGCGTTGGGCGAATTCGGATACGCCTCGGTGTTCAGCTTGGCCAGCGCCACCGCCTCCTTGAGCTGTCCCGCCTGCAGCTTCTCGTAGGCCATCTGGTTCATCACGCCCTCGGGGAACAAGTACGCCTTGGGATCGCGGTCGCGGGCTTCGCGGAACATCTGGACGGCCTGTTCCACCCCGCCGGGTTGGTCCAGCACGCGCCAGAACTCCGCCGCAGGCGTGGCCCTCGCCACGATCTTGTCGCCGGCGCTGGCCGGCGACTTCACCAGCGTGTCCACGTACCAGGCGGTGATCTGCTGCACCAGCTCGGGATGCGGACCGAACATCTGCGTCCCGTGCCCG
Source organism: uncultured Terriglobales bacterium (assembly GCA_964439635.1). Classification (GTDB taxonomy): domain Bacteria; phylum Acidobacteriota; class Terriglobia; order Terriglobales; family Acidobacteriaceae; genus CAYTPH01. Next base: position 1,324 of record CAYTPH010000096.1, on the reverse strand, counting down.
CCCTCCTCGAAGCCGACGAACTTGTTGCGCGGGTTGCCGGTGAATTCGGCGTACCAGCGCATGGCGAGCGGGGCTTGGCCGTCGAAGCCGTCATCGGTGGCGGCCGAGGAGAAGATGGGCAGCCAGACGTTCTTGGTCAGATACTCGCGGGAGACACGGTCGGCGCCGCCCGCCAGCAGCACCAGGGACCGGACCTCGGGATGGCGGCTGGCCAGGCGGATGGCCTGGTTGACGCCGCAGCTGCCTCCGCCCGCGCCGATGCGGCTCTTGTCCACGCCCGTCTGGGAGGCGAGGTAGGCGAAGGCGGCATCCATGTCGCCCGGCCATTTCTCGTTGATGAGCGCCTGCTGCTTCTGCGCATCGTTGGCGAAGCGGTCGCCGCCGCTCTCGCCGTAGCCGCGATAATCCACCGCGATGGCGTGGATACCGGCCGCCGCCAGCGCCCGGCCGACATCCCGCCACGCCTGGCGCTCGCTGTTACACATGTGCAGCAGGACCACGCCGGGGCCGGCCTTGGCTGCCGGGTAGTAAGTCGCTTTGATCAGCGTCCCATCGGGCGCCGTCAGGTTCACGTGACGCGGCGCCGGGACCTGTCCTGCGACCGCGAACACCGTCATGCACACCAGGAGAAGGGAAGAGAGCAGAAGACGTCGCATAGACCACCTCCGCAACAAGGGTTCGACGGCCCGCAATCCGGCCCGTGAGCAGGTTTTTTCTACTCTTCGCGCCTACCCGCCGCCAGCGACTTGGGACGGAATCCCGGCATCTTACCGTGCGATATACTGATTCCGGGATGGCGGAGAACCAGCCAAGAACGTTTTACCTGGAGACCTTCGGCTGCCAGATGAACGTCCACGACTCCGAGAAGGTGGTCGGGACGCTGGTGCAGCAGGGCTACCGGCAGGTGGAGTCGGAGGCCGACGCCGGCCTCATCCTCTACAACACCTGCTCCATCCGCGACAAGGCGGAGCAGAAGGTCTTCCACCGCCTGGCCGACTTCAAGCAGCTCCAGGCCCAGGGCAAGCGCTTCGGCGTGCTGGGCTGCGTGGCCCAGCAGGAAGGCCAGAAGATCTTCGAGCGGGCGCCGCACGTCTCCCTGGTGTGCGGCTCGGCCTCCTACCGCAACCTGCCCGACATGCTGGTGCAGATCGAGGCAGGGAACCACCGCGTCACCGGCCTGGACGACCGCCAGACCGACGAGACCTTCGAGACCGAGTTCACCGCCCGCTCCAACCCCCACCGCGGATTCATCACCATCATAGAGGGCTGCGATTAGTTCTGCGCCTACTGAGTGGTGCCCTACACCCGAGGCATGGAGCGCAGC
>CAYTPH010000095.1:0-9606 GCA_964439635.1 uncultured Terriglobales bacterium | reverse complement strand
TCGACAAAGACAACGACAAGATGGTCTTCCAGTACGTGCCCTTCGCCGACCACAACGCCATGCTGGACCCGCCGACGGTGGACATCACCGGGCGGGTGCTGGAGGCGCTGGCGGACTACGGCTTCTCCCTGCAGGACCCGGTGGTGAAGCGGGCGCTGGCCTTCATCCGCAAGGAGCAGGAGCCGGACGGTTCCTGGTTCGGACGCTGGGGCGTGAACTACGTCTACGGCACCATGCAGGTGCTGCGCGGGCTGCAGGCCATCGGCGTGGACAACCACGAGCCGTATGTGCAGCAGGGCGCGGAATGGCTGCGCTCGGTGCAGAACCCGGACGGCGGCTGGGGCGAGACCTGCGGATCCTATGATGACCCCACGACGCGCGGCATGGGGCCGAGCACGCCCTCGCAGACCGCCTGGGCGGTGCTGGGGTTGCTGGCAGCCGGCGATACGCGGTCGGATTCAGTCGTGCGCGGCATCGCCTACCTGCTGAAGACGCAGCACAAGGACGGTTCCTGGCACGTGCCCGATTACACCGGCCCGGGCTTCCCGCGCGTTTTCTACTTGAAATACCACCTCTACGAGATCTATTTCCCGCTGCTGGCGCTTACCACCTACGGGAAGGTGCTGGCGAACGGCGGGCCATCGGCCTAGGAGGCGCATGGCGGTACCGGTGTCGCAAATGTGGACGGTGGCCACCTACGTCCTCCGCCAGAGGATGAAGGGGCGCAGGCGGTATCCGCTCGTCCTCATGCTGGAGCCGCTGTTCCGCTGCAACCTGGCCTGCGCCGGCTGCGGCAAGATCCAATACCCCGGGCACGTGCTGAAGATGCAGCTCACCCCAGAGGAGTGCTTCAAGGCGGTGGACGAGTGCGGCACGCCCACCATCGCCATCCCGGGCGGCGAGCCGCTGCTGCACCCGCAGATCGGGGAGATCGTGGCCGGGCTGGTGGCGCGCAAGAAGTACATCTACCTGTGCACCAACGCGCTGCTGCTGAAGCAGAAGATCCACCTGTTCCAGCCCAGCAAGTACCTGACGTTCTCGGTGCACCTGGATGGGCAGCGCGAGCACCACGATTTTTCCGTCTGCCTGGAGGGCGGCTACGAGAAGGCGGTGGAGGGCATCCGGGAGGCGCTGGCGCGCGGCTTCCGCGTGACCACCAACACCACCCTGTTCGACGGCGCCGACCCCAACAGCGTCCGCGCCTTCTTTGACGAGATGATGGAGCTGGGCGTGGAGGGGATGATGCTCTCGCCCGGGTACTCCTACGAGAAGGCGCCGGACCAGAACCGCTTCCTGGGGCGGGCGCGCACCCGGCGGCTGTTCCGGGGCATTCTGTCGAACCGCAAGCCGGGCTGGCGGTTCAACATGTCCCCTCTGTTCCTCGAGTTCCTGATGGGCAAGCGCGATTACGCCTGCACCCCCTGGGGGATGCCGACGTACAACGTCTTCGGCTGGCAGAAGCCCTGCTACCTGCTGCAGGATGGCTACGCCGATTCCTTCGCCGAGTTGATGGCCACCACCGAGTGGGAGCACTACGGCACCGAATCGGGGAATCCCAAGTGTGCCAACTGCATGGTGCACAGCGGATATGAGGCGTCGGCGGTGCACGACACTTTCAATTCGTGGCGGGGACTGTGGGCGACGGCAAAGGCGACGTTCTCGCAGGTCTACGAGGATCCCGAGGCGCTGAAGCTGCTGCACGAGCCGGTGCATCCGGCGCACGAGTTCAACCCGCTGGTGCAGATCGAGACGCGGGAGCCGCAGGAGACGCGTCCATGAGCGGCCGTGAAGCGGGACATACGCCTGCGGATCCGGACGCGTTGGAAGTCGTCAGCGGGGCGCCACGCGACAACCTGGAGGGCTGGGTGCCCGAGGTGGCGGGGGAAGAGGACCTGCGGCAGGCGCTGGAGCGCGCCTTCAGCTACCGCGGCGACGTGGAGATCACCCGCAAGGACGGCAGCCGGGTGGAGGGCTACGTCTTCGACCGGCGGACGGGGACAGCCCTGGTCGACTCCTTTGTCCGCATCATCGGGAAACAGGATGGCCAAAAGCTCTCGGTGGCTTACGCCGAGATCGCGCGGCTGGCGTTCACCGGGCGGGACATGGCGGCAGGCCGCAACTGGGAAACGTGGGTGCGGCAGTACTGGGAGCGGAAGGCGGCGGGGGAGAAGAACATCTCGCTCCAGCCGGAAGATCTTGGCTAGCAGAGGCAGGTGCCGGTGAAGGCATTTGTCACGGGCGCGACCGGTTTCGTCGGCAGTCACGTTGCCCGGGTTCTTTCTCAACACGGGGCCGAACTCAGGCTGCTGGTGCGCAAGGGCAGCGCGCTGGCCAACGTCGAAGGTGTGGCGGCGGAGCTGGTGACCGGCGACCTGCGGGAGCCGGAGAGTTTTCGCGGAGCCATGCGAGGCTGCGACTTCGTCTTCCACGTCGCTGCGGACTACCGATTGTGGACGCGCGAGCCCGCGGAGATGTACCGCTCCAACGTGGAGGGGACGCGGGCCATCCTGCGGGCGGCGCAGGAGGCCGGGGTGCGGCGCGTGGTGTACACCTCCAGCGTGGCCACCATGGGCTTCCGCAGGGACGGGCGCGCGGCCGACGAGGAGTCGCCGGTGGCGCTGCGCGACATGATCGGGCACTACAAGCGGTCCAAGTTCATGGCCGAGCAGGTGGCGGTCGAGGCGGGGCGCGGCGGGGCGGACGTGGTGGTGGTGAACCCGACCACGCCGGTCGGCGAGCAGGACATCAAGCCCACGCCCACCGGGCGCATCATCGTGGACTTCCTCAAGCGCAGGTTCCCGGCGTACGTCGATACCGGGCTGAACCTGGTGGACGTGCACGAGGTGGCGGTGGGGCACATCGCCGCGGCAGAGAAAGGGAAGAGCGGAGAACGCTACATCCTGGGCGGCGAGGACCTGACGCTGAAGCAACTGCTCGACCGCCTGGCCGGGATCACCGGTCTGCCGTCGCCGACGGTGCGGCTGCCGTACGTAGTGGCGCTGGCGACCGGCCTGGTGGATACGGTGGTCACGGGGCTGCTGTTGCGGCGTGAGCCCAGGGTGACGCTGGACGCCGTGCGCATGGGGCGCAAGAAGATGTTCGCCAGCTCGGCCAAGGCGGAACGAGAACTGGGGTACACGCACGGGCCGGTGGACGACGCGCTGCGCCGGGCGGTGGACTGGTTCAGAGCTCACGGCTATGCCTAAGATCGGGATCGTGGCGGCCATGCGGCGGGAGATATGGCCACTGGTGCGCTCGTGGAAGCGAAGCCCGCTGGCACACGGCGGCCGCGGCTTCGAGCTGTACGAGAGCGACCTGGCGTACGCCGTCATCGCCGGCATCGGGCGGGAGCCGGCGCGGCTGGCCACCGAGGCCCTGCTGGCGGAGTTCGGGCTGGAGGTGCTGATCTCGGCGGGATTCGCGGGAGCACTGGTGGAAGGGATGCGGCTGGGCGGCCCCTTCAGCGCCAAAGAGGTGGTGGACGCCGCGACCGGCGAGGTCTTTCCCACCCTCCTGCCCGCGGGAGCGGGACGGCTGGTGACGGTCGAGCAGGTAACCCGCGAGGAGCGAAAACGCGAACTGGCGGCGCGGTTCGACGGCAAGGCAGTGGACATGGAGGCCGCGGCGGTGGCGCGCATCGCCCAGCAGCACGGCATCGGCTTCCTGGCGGTGAAGGCGATCAGCGAGACCCTGGATTTTCCCATGCCGCCGGTGGAACGGTTCGTGGACGACAACGGGAACTTCCAGACCGCTCGTTTTGTCGGCTACACGGCCCTGCGGCCGTGGACCTGGGCCAACGTCGCCCGGCTGGCGGCCGGGAACCGCAAGGCGGCGCGCACCATCAGCGGGGTGCTGGACGCGTTGATCGTCAAAGACGATCTGCGCAGCTTGAAGAACGCGAAGGTGTCCTACAGGCTGCATTGAAGGCGATGACGGTAGCCACCCAATCCGAGCACCAGGCGAGCCGGGAGCGGATCCCCGCAACCATGCTGGCGGCGGTGTACCGCGGGCAGAACGACGTCCGCATGGAGACCGTGCCGGTGCCGAAGATCGGCCCGGGCGAGATCCTGGTGCGGGTGCACACCTGCGGCATCTGCGGCACCGATCTGAAGAAGATCTCCACCGGCTCGCACTCGGCGCCGCGTATCTTCGGGCACGAGACCGCCGGGGTGGTGGCAGCAGTCGGAGAGGGAGTCGGCGAGTTCAAGCCCGGCGACCGGGTGATGGCCTTCCACCACATCCCCTGCGGCGAGTGCTATTACTGCCGGCACAAGGTATACGCCCAGTGCCCCACCTATAAGAAGGTCGGCTGTACCGCCGGCTTCGAGCCTTCCGGCGGCGGCTTCGCCGAGTACGTTCGCGTGATGGACTGGATCGTGCGCAAGGGCGTGGTTCGGGTCCCCGATGCGGTCAGCTTCGAGGAAGCGGCGTTCATCGAGCCCATCAACACCTGCATGAAGGGCATCGAGACGCTGCGGCTGGAGGCGGGCGAGCAGGTGCTGGTGGTGGGCCAGGGGCCGATCGGGATCCTGCTGGGGCTGCTGGCGCGGCGGGCGGGGGCAAGGGTTATCACTTCCGATTTGTATCCGGCGAGGCTTACAATAGCTGGTACCCTGGGACTTCTCGAATCCATCGACGCCTCGCGCGAGGACGTGGTCCAACGCGTGCGTGAATGGACGGAAGGCCGCGGGGCCGATGCGGTCCTGCTGGCGGTGGCGGCGAACAGCCTCATCCCCACCGCGCTGCAGGCGACACGGCCCGGCGGCAGGGTGCTTTTATTTGCGCAAACGGTACGCAGCCAGGCTGCCTTCGATCCGGCGGCGGTCTGCGTGGAGGAAAAGGCTCTCCTGGGCTCCTATAGCGCCTCGGTCGATTTGCAGGATGAATCCGTGCGGTTTGTCTTTGGCAGGGAAGTGGATCTGAAGCGGCTCGTGAGTCACCGCTTTCCGCTGTCCCGGGCAGTGGAGGCCCTGAACCTGGCGGCCCATCCGCAGCCGGACTCGATGAAAGTGGTGATCCAGGCGGGCGGCTCTTGGGAAGGACAAGCTTAGTGAACGGACAGATGACAGCGGCGGTCCTCTACGGCAAAGAGGACATCAAGATCGAGAAGGTCCCCATCCCGCGTGTGGGCGAGGGTGAGGTCCTGATCAAAGTGCAGGTGGCGCTCACCTGCGGCACCGACCTGAAGGTGTACCAGCGGGGCTATCACGCCCGCATGATCGTCCCGCCGGCGCTGTTCGGCCACGAGCTGGCCGGGGTGGTGCACGAGGTCGGCGCCAACGTCAAGCACTTCAAGAAGGGCATGCGGGTGGTGGCGCTGAACTCGGCGCCCTGCCAGATGTGCTTCTACTGCTCCAAGCACCAGGAGAACCTCTGCGAGGACCTGCTGTTCAACAACGGAGCCTACGCGGAGTACATCAAGATCCCGCGGCGCATCGTCGAGACCAACATGCTGGCCATCCCCAACCAGGTCAGCTTCGAGGAAGCGGCGATGGCGGAGCCGCTGGCGTGCGTGCTGCGCGGCCTGCATGAGACCAACGTGGAGATCGGTGACACCGCGGTGATCATCGGCGGCGGGCCCATCGGGCTGATGTTCGTGCAGGTGGCCAAGCTGACCGGATGCAATGTGATCGCGGTGGTCAAGCGCGACGAGCAGGTGACCGCCGCCAAGCGTTTCGGCGCGGACGAGATCGTGCAGATCGGCGACGTCGAGGACCCGGTCGAGGCGGTGCGCGCGCTGAGCCCGGACGGGCGCGGGGCCGACGTGGTGGTCGAGGCCGTGGGCCGCCCGCAGGCGTGGGAGTGGGCCGTGGACATGGTGCGCAAGGGCGGCACCGTCAATTTCTTCGGCGGCTGCGCCACCGGTACTCGCGTGGCGCTGGACACCAACCGGCTGCACTATTCGGAGATCACGCTGAAAGCCACCTTCCACCACACCCCCGAGGCGGTGCGGAAGGCGTTTGCGCTGATCACGGAGAAGAAGATCCGCGGCACCGATTACATCACCGGCGAGGCGCCGCTCTCGCGCCTGCAGCAGGTGCTGCGGCACATGCTGAACCGCAACGGCGACATCAAGACCGCCATCATCCCCGGGCACTGAGCTGTGTGGGCCCAGGTCTTCGACCTGGGCCGTCGCCGCGCAGCGGCGAACCGGACGGGAACAGTTGCCGATGCCTTCGATCCCTAACACATTGGCCGCCGGCTGGGACGCGCTCCCGCCCGCCTACCGCCCGCCGGAGACCGCACCCTCGCTCGCGGAGGCCCAGCGTTACTGCGAGCAGCTCGCCCGCACCCACTACGAGAACTTCTCGGTCGCCACCTGGTTCCTGCCGCGGCGCCTGAAACAGCACTTCTTCAACGTCTACGCCTACTGCCGCATCTCGGACGACCTGGGAGACGAGGTCGGAGACCCCGGGCAGGCGCTGGCCCTGCTCGACTACTGGGAGTCGGAGTTGGAGGCCTGCTACGCCGGGCACCCGCGGCATCCGGCCTTCGTGGCGCTGGCCGGGACCGTCCACGAGTTCCAGATCCCCAAACACGAATTCGCCGACCTGCTTACCGCCTTTCGCCAGGACCAGCGCGTAGCGCGATACGAAACTTTCGACGACCTGCTGGGGTACTGCCGCTACTCGGCCAATCCTGTCGGGCACCTGGTGCTCTACCTCTGCGGGTACAGCGACGCGGAGCGCCAGCAGCTTTCCGACTGCACCTGTACCGCGCTGCAACTGGCGAACTTCTGGCAGGACGTAGCAGTGGACTATGCCAAGGGCCGCATCTACCTGCCGCTGGAAGACCTGCGGCGGTTCGGCGTCTCCGAGCAGGACATCGCCCAGCGCCGCGCCACGCCCCAGTTCCTGGAGATGATGCGCTTCCAGGTGCAGCGCGCCCGCGAGTGGTTCCAGCGCGGCCTGCCGCTGGTGAAGAAGGTGGACCGCGGGCTGGCCACCGACATCGAGCTGTTCAGCCGCGGCGGGCAGGAGATCCTGAACGCCATCGAGCGCCAGGGCTACGATGTTCTGCGCCGACGCCCGGTCATTCCCAAGTCGCGCAAGCTGCTGCTGGTGGCTCGCGCCGGCCTGCGGAGGCTGGGGTGAACCAACTGGCGCACGCCTACGCGGTCTGCCGCGGCATCACCCGCTCCTCGGCCAAGAACTTTTATTACGGATTCCTGGTGCTGCCGCGCGAGAAGCGTAATGCGTTGTGCGCTGTCTATGCGTTCATGCGCCATTCCGACGACCTCTCGGACACTCCCGGCATGTCGCTGGAGGAGCGGCGCCACAAGCTGGCGGAGTGGTTGGAGGCCTTGCACGCGGTGCTCGAGGGCAAGCCGACGGACGACCCGGTGCTGATGGCGGTGGCCGACGCGCGCTCCAAGTTCCGCATCCGCGCCGAGCTGCTCGACGACCTGGTGCACGGCACCGAGATGGACCTGATGGCCAACGAGGCCGGCCAGGTCCGCTACCGCACCTTCGAGGAGCTGAAGCGGTACTGCTATTACGTCGCCTCGGTGGTGGGGCTGGTCACCATCCAGATCATGGGCTATCGCGATCCGGCGGCGGAGCCGCTGGCGGAGCAGACCGGCCTGGCTTTCCAGCTCACCAACATCCTCCGCGACGTGAAGGAAGACGCCGCGCTCGGCCGCGTCTACCTGCCGGAGGAGGACCTGGCCCAGTTCGGCCTGACGCCGGAAGCGCTGCTGCACCAGAGCAATGGATTCAGCCCGCAATCGCTGCGCCCGGTGATGGAGCTGGAGGCCGGGCGCGCCCGCCAGTTCTACGCTGCCGCCGAGCAGCTGCTGCCGCTCATCGACGACGACGCCCAGCCGGCGCTGTGGACGCTGGTCACCATCTACCGGCGGCTGCTGGAGAAGATCGCCGAGCGGCAGTACGACGTGTTCAGCGAGCGCGTGGGGCTCACCCTGGGCGAGAAGCTGAAGATCCTTTGGAAAGGCTTCGTCCGCCGCCTGACATGAGCAAGCACGTGGCGGTGGTGGGAGGCGGTTTGGCCGGGCTGGCGGCGGGCTGCGCGCTGGCCGAGGCCGGTTGGCGCGTCACCCTGCTGGAGCGGCGGCCCTACGTGGGCGGCCGCGCCTCGTCCTACGAGCACCCCGGCACCGGCGAGGTGGTGGACCACTGCCAGCACGTGCTGCTGGGCTGCTGCACCAACCTCATCGACTTCTACCGGCGCATCGGCGCCGAGGCGAAGATTCGCTGGTACGACCGCCTGACCTTCCTGGAACCGGGCGGGCGCAGGTCCGAGATCGGTCCATCGTTCCTGCCGGCGCCGTTCCACTCCGCGCCGGATTTCTTGAAGGCCCATTCCCTGGGCTTGCGCGACAAGCTCGGCATCGCGCGTGCCCTGATGTCCATGGCGGTGCGACTGCCGGAGGACACGGGCGAACACTTCCTGGCCTGGCTGCGGCGCCACGGGCAGACGGGGCGGGCCATCGAGCGCTTCTGGAAGGTGGTGCTGGTCAGCGCGCTGAACGAAGACCTGGACCGCATGTCGGTGCACTACGCCGCCCAGGTCTTCCGCGAGTCGTTCCTGAAGTCGGCGGAGGGCGGGCGCATGGGCGTGCCGCGCGTGCCGCTGACCGAGCTCTACAGCCTCGCCGCCGATTACATCCGCTCGCGCGGCGGCGCGGTGCGGCTGCGCGCGGGCGTGGAGTCGTTCCAGGCCGGGCCCGGCGGGGTGCGCGTTCGCCTGGGCGGGGAAGAGCTCAGCGCCGACGCCGCCGTCCTGGCTGTGTCCTTCGATGTGCTCGCCAAGCTGCTTCCGCCGGACGCGCCCGAGGAGTTGCGCCAGAAGCTGGGCCGCTTCGAGACCTCGCCCATCACCGGCATCCACCTGTGGTTCGACCGGCAGATCACCGATTTGGACCACGCCGTCCTGCTCGACCGCACCATCCAGTGGATGTTCCACAAGTCGCGCATCCACGAGCGCGGGGGAGGGCACGGCTTCAGCCGTGCCGTTACGCCTCCTTTGGAGGAAGGGGCTTTAGCCTCTGGGGGCAGCTACATCGAACTGGTGGTCAGCTCGTCCAAGGGACTGGTCGAGACATCCAGGCAGGAGATCCTTACCCTCGCCCAGCGCGAGCTCGCCGATTTCTTCCCTGAGGTCCGCCGCGCGCAGCTCCTGAAAGCCACAGTAATCAAAGAAGTGAACGCTACCTATTCGGCTCTACCTCAATCAGATACATACCGCTCTTCGAGTGTTACTTCATGGCCGAACGTCTCCCTGGCCGGGGACTGGACGGCCACTGGCTGGCCGGCCACGATGGAGGGCGCGGTGCGCTCGGGATACCTGGCAGCGGAAGCGCTCTCGGGCGCGAGGTTCCTTCAGCCTGACCTGCCGGCTTCGGGACTAATGAAACTCCTCTAAGAGCTCACCACGGATTTCCACGGATCTTCACGGATAGGAAGAGACGGGCTTTGATCCGCGTGAATCCGTGGCAATCCGTGGTGAGGGTCTTGTAGTCCTACAGAGCGAGCAAAGCCACGCCGGCGGCGACCAGGGCGGCGGCGGCCCAGCGCCGGCGGTCCACCTTCTCTTTGAGGAAGACCTTGGCGGCGAAGGCGTTGCCGAGGTAGCCGAGGGAGGCGGTGG
>CAYTPH010000094.1:3336-9633 GCA_964439635.1 uncultured Terriglobales bacterium | reverse complement strand
TGGAACGCCTTGTCGGCAGCCCGGACCGCCCGCCGGATTGGAAGAGCCGGCCGGTAGAGTATCGCGTGCGGGTGATCGCCGGCGAGCACTTCGCGGAGATCCCCACGGCCACCACCGGACCCGCCGCCTGGCTGGAACCGGAGGATTCGCTGCACGTCGTGGAGTTCGTGCTGGCGTTGGAGGAAGAGTTCGGGATCGAGATCTCCGACGAAGACGTGGAGACGCTGCACACCCTGCCGGAAGTGGTCAGCTACATCCAGGGACGAATCCGGCCGAACTAGCGCCGCAACTGCGGGCGCGTGTCCGGCGGCACCACCTGCGGCTGCCGGCGGCGGGTGCGATAGGTGTAGTAGATGGCCAGCAGCGGCGCCGAAGCCAGCACTCCCCAGAGATTGAAGATCAAGCCCAGGATGATGGGCGTCAGGATCGAAGCCCAGATGGGCACCCGCACGGTGCGCTTCATGATGTAAGGCTGCAGAGCCAGGCCGTCCACCACCGCTACCACCGCGTACAGGATGAGGACGAAGACCATCTTCATGAACTCGCCGCCCTGGTCGACGAAGATGGCGGCCCCCAGGAGCGAGGCGATAGGTCCCAGCAGGGACAGCACCGGCCCGATGTGCGGGACGAACTGGAAGGCGCCCGCCAGCAGCGCCCATAGCCAGGCCAGCGGCACCCCGATGATCATCAGCCCCGCCAGCCAGATGGCCGCAACGATCAGCGAGTCGCAGCTCTGGGCGATGAACCAGTTCTTCAGCGCCGAGCCGGTGGTGCGGACGTGGTCGCGAAATTCCATTCCCACAGTCAGATGCAGGTAGAGACGTAGCTTGCTACGTCTCCGGAGCCGGTGCAAGCAACGGCTCTACCGGAGGTTCTCCCTGGAAGCCTGTAAACTTCTTTTTCTGCCAGCCGTCCTACACCATAGCAGCCGAGAGACCGTGGAGAACGCACTGAATCCCCCGGCGGTAGCCAGAGCGGAGCGGCGGGCGGCCCCGCTGGACTTCGACCACCTGGTGTGCGAGCACCAGCGCAAGGTGTACCGCGTGCTGCTGGGGCTGGTACGCGATCCCGACCTGGCCGACAACCTGACCCAGGAGTGCTTTCTTCGGGCGTATGAGAAGCGGAGCAGCTTCCGCGGCGAGGCCAATCCCGGGACCTGGCTGGTCAGCATTGCGCTGAACCTGGCGCGGGACCACGGGCGCAGCCGGCGCATCGGCTTCTGGAAGCGGCTGTTCTCCGGCCCGGCGGAGGAGACCTCGGCGGCGCTGGAGCGCTCGGCGGATCTGAGGTCGTCGCCCGAGCAGGCGGTCATCGCCCGGCAGGAGTTGGACCGGGTATGGGCGGTGGTGGGCACGCTCTCATCCCACCAGCGGGAGGCGTTCCTGCTGCGGTTCGCGGAGGAGATGTCGCTGGAAGAGATCGCGGCGGCGATGGGTATCGAAGTTGGCACGGTGAAGTCGCACCTGTTCCGGGCGGTGGGGGCGGTGCGCCAGCGGATGAGGGAGCATGGTCGTGGACAGACATCTGAGTGACGCGGAATTGGGCGAGCTGCTTCAGGGAACGCCCAACAGCGAGCTGCGAGAGCACGCGGAAGGGTGCGCCCCCTGCCGGGAAGATGTTCGAAGATTGGCAGCTGCCACCCGGGGGCTGAAGCAGGAGTTGGGATGGGTCGAGGCACAGCCGGAGTATTTCTGGACGCGGCAGCGGGCGCAGATCGCCGCTCGGCTGGCTGAACCCGCCGGATCGCTACGGTGGGCCTTTGCCGGAGGACTTGCCCTGCTGGCGCTGGCGACCGTGCTGCTCATGAATCCACCCTCTGCTTCCCTGCCGCCAGCGCCTGCCGCGGCCCAGAACCAGGCGGTGGACCCCGATGAGCAGCTCTTGCGAGAGATCGAGCACTCGCTGTCACACCAGGTCCCCGGGCCGCTGATGCCGGCGACGCTGCTGGTGCAGGAGATCGACGCGAACCACGCGAATCCAGACCAGATGAAGGAGAACTGAATGAAACGCACTGCTGCGGTAACGCTGTTGCTGGTGCTGCTGGCCGGGTGGGCGGCAGCGCAGGGCCCCGGCTTCGCTCCCAAGCCCCCGGGGCCGCCCATGCCCCCGCATCCGCCGGGGATGGGCAAGTGGTGGAAGAACTCGGAGATCGCCAAGGAACTGCAGCTCAGCGATCAGCAGGTGAAGCAGATCGAACAGACGTTCTTCGATTACCGGCTGAAGCTCATCGACCTGCGCGCCGACGTGGAGCGCAACGAGGCCAAGCTGCAGCCGCTTATCGAGGCCGACCGCCCGGACGAGCAGCAGGTCTCGGCGCAGATCGACGCCACCCTGGCCGCCCGGGCCAAGCTGGAGAAGACCAGTACCCTGATGATGCTGGCCATCCGCCGGGTGCTCTCGGTCGAGCAGTGGAAGAAGCTGCAGGAGATCCAGCAGAAGCGCGAGGGCCCGTTCCACATGCGCTTCGACGGTCCCATGGGCGAGCGCGGGCAACGCTTCCTCCACCGGCGCGAGCCGTTCCCCGGGCACGAGGTCGAGGAGGACGTGATCATCGAGCGTGCTTATCCGGGGTCGAAGGCGGCGCCGGCGCCTCCGCCCAAACCAGGCCTTGACTGAGTGGCTACCGCTCCGCTCCCGGCCGCCCCTCCGTTGATGGGCGGCCATTTTGTCCATGCTAGACTGGTGGTGATCCCCATCACACACAGGAGCGCAGCGTGAAGATCGGCGTGCTGGTGTTCCCGGGCTCCAACTGCGACCACGACGCCTACTACGTTTTCGGCCAGGTGGCCGGGCAGCCGGTGACCTTCCTGTGGCACGAGACCCACGACCTGGAGGACTGCGACGCCGTCATCGTCCCCGGCGGCTTCGCTTACGGAGATTACCTGCGGACGGGGGCCATCGCGCGCTTCGCCCCGGTGATGGAGTCGGTGAAGAAGTTCGCCGCCTCCGGCGGGCTGGTGATGGGCATCTGCAACGGCTTCCAGATCCTCTGCGAGAGCGGGCTGCTGCCGGGCGCGCTGATGCGCAACTCGGGCCTGAAGTACGTCTGCAAGTTCGTCCACGTGCGGGTGGAGAGTACGAACACCCCGTTCACCAGCCAGTGCCGCGAAGGCGAAGTGCTCCGCATCCCCATCGGGCACATGGAGGGGAATTACTTCTGCGATGCGACCACGCTGGCCGAGCTGAAGCGCGAGCAGCGGATCGTCTTCCGTTACACCACTGCGGACGGACGGATCGCAGCGGAGGCCAACCCCAACGGGTCGCTGGAAAACATCGCCGGCATCTGCAACGAGGGCCGCAACGTCCTGGGGATGATGCCGCACCCGGAGCGCGCCAGCGAGAAGGAGCTGGGAGGCATCGATGGCCTGCGGGTGATCCAGTCGCTGGTGGCCGCCATGTCTCACAAGTAGGCGTCACGTCTCCCCGGTTAGGTAGAATGCTCCGGTCCCGGAGGCTACCATCCTCACTTCCCCCACCACGCTCCTGTTCGGGCCCTTCCGCCTGGAAGTGGAAGAACGGCGGCTGCTCCGCGGCGACGATGTCGTCCGGCTGCGCGGCAAGGTGTTCGAGACCCTGGCGGCGCTGGTCGCGAACCACGGCCGGCTGATGCGGAAAGACGAGCTGCTGAAGCTGGTGTGGCCAGACAGCATCGTGGAGGAGAACAACCTCGACCACTGCATCTCGCAGTTGCGCAAGGCGCTGGGAGACACCGGCCAATACATCGAGACCGTTCCGCGGCAGGGATACCGGTTCATCGGAGAGGTGCGGCAGCCGGATAGCGCCTCCGTCGCCAGGCCAGAAGCTCCTCCCGAGATCCCGGAACAGGAGATCCGGTTCTTCACCTCCAACGACGGTGTGCGCATCGCCTACTCCCTCGCCGGCAGCGGCCCGCCGCTGGTGAAGGCGGCCAACTGGCTCAACCACCTGGAATTCGAGTGGAAGAGCCCCATCTGGCGGCACTGGATCCCGGAGCTGACTCGCACCCACCAGCTGATCCGCTACGATGAGCGCGGCAACGGCTTATCGGACTGGAACATCCAGGACTTCTCCTTCGAGGCCTGGGTACGCGACTTCGACCAGCTGATCGAGACGCTTGGGCTGAAGCGCTTTGCCCTGCTGGGCATCTCGCAGGGGGGAGCGGTGGCGGTCTCCTATGCCGTGCGGCACCCGGAGCGGGTGAGCCGGATCATCCTCTATGGCGCGTTCGCGCGCGGATGGTCGGCGCGCAACTCGCCGCAAGAGATCGAGCGCCGCAACGCGCTGCTGACGCTGACCCGGCTGGGATGGGGCAAGGACAACCCGGCCTTCCGTCAGCTCTGGACTTCCCTGTTCATTCCCGACGCGCCCTCCGAACAGATGGACTGGTTCAACGAGCTGCAGCGCGTGACCACCTCTCCCGAGAACGCGGTGCAGCTGCTTTCGGCGGGCGGGCGCATCAACGTGGTGGACCTGCTTCCCAAGGTGCAGTGCCCGACGCTGGTCCTGCACAGCGCCGGCGATGCGGTGGTACCGATCGCCGAGGGGCGGATGATCGCGTCGCGGATCCAGGGCGCCCGCTTCGTGGAACTTCCCAGCCGCAATCACCTGGTGATGGCTCACGAACCCGCCTGGGAGGTCTTCACCCGCGAAGTGCGCGCCTTCCTGAAAGAAGACGCCGCGCAGCGCACGGGGGAATAGTGCGCCACGCGGCTCGATCAGCCAGGGAGTAGGGCTGATCCTACGGCTCCCGGCTGCTCAGGCGGTCGCCTGCTCCGCCCGAAGCTTCTCATTCTCCCGGTACGGCGCGACCGATGGGATCAGCATGGGCACGCTGTCGCGGTACATGCGGTAACGCTCGCCGTGCAGGTCGATGAGGTCGCGCTCCTCCCAGCGGATGGCCAACAGGATGTAGGCGGTGGTCATGAGGGCGAACAGCAGGTGCGCCGCCGTCATGGTGGTCGCCGACCAGAAGGCGAACAGCCAGCCCACGTAGAGCGGATGCCGCACGAACTTGTAAAGCAGCGGCGTCGCGAACCGGGGATGGGTGTACTCCTTGCCCCGCAGGTAGAGCCAAACCTGCCGCAGGCCGAACAGGTCGAAGTGGTTGATGAGCAGCGTGCTCACGAACACCAGGGCGAACCCGAAGGCGAACAGGTTCAGGAGGACGGCCTTGGCGAGGGCGCTCTCCGCCTTCCACACCACCCCGCCCATGGGCTGCCAGTAGATGAACATCAGGATGAGCGCCAGGCTGGAGAACAGCACGTAGGTGCTGCGCTCGGCGGCGGGCGGGACGATGCGCGTCCAGGCGCGCTTGAACCAGGGGCGGGCCATCACGCTGTGCTGCACCGCGAACAGCGCCAGCAGGCCGAGATTGATGGCGATGGCCGGCAGTACAGGCATCCTGGGCTCGCCGTCCAGGGTGGTGGGAACGCCAAAGCCGCCGATGAACCCCACGGCGTAAAGGAAGGTGCCGAAGAACATCAGGTAGCACAGCACCCCGTAGGCAAATACCGCGATTCGTTTCATTGTCGTAGCTCCTCGCTAGAAGATCTGCGGGGATCAGCCCCACATCTGCGACCAAGGTAGCGGCTGGCGGCTGGAGATGTCCTTTGGCGGGCCTTGAATTTCGCTGAGAAAACTCTGAAACGGAGGCTAGGCGCGTTGCACGACGAGGAGGCTGACGTCGTCGCAGGCGGTGCGTCCGGCGAAGCGCCGGGCGCAGGCCAAGAGGCCATCGGCGATGACCTGGGGGGACTGGCGGCGGCGGCCACGGAGGCAGCGCACCACCCCCTCCGGGCCGAACTCCTGGCCCAGGCGGTTGCGGAACTCGGCCAGGCCGTCGGAGAAGGCCACCAGACTGTCGCCGGGGTGGAAGTCGAGCTCGGCCGCCTGATAGGACGCGGACGGCAGGGCGCCCAGTAGCGGGCCGCCTTCATGAAGCAAGCGAGTGCCGGTGGTGTGTCCCAGCAGGACTGCCGGTGGATGCCCTGCCGAGGCTACCCGGAGCCGGGCCGCGCTGTGCTCGAGGTCGATCAGACAGAGGCTGGTGAGGGGCGCGCCCACACGCGAAGCATGAAGGTCCGCGTTCAAGCGGGCCAGCACACCGGAAACGGAATCAAACGGTTCGGCCGCCCGGCGCACCAGGTCGATGACGTGGGTGAGCCACATGGCCGCAGCCAATCCCTTGCCCATCAGGTCGCCGACCGCCAACAGAGTCCCGCCGGGACGTTCCGTGCTGACGATGAAGTCCCCGGCGATCTCACGGTGAGGCAGGATGCGGGTGGCAATCTCCCAGGACCCGATGCGCGCTGCCCTCGG
>CAYTPH010000094.1:0-3326 GCA_964439635.1 uncultured Terriglobales bacterium | reverse complement strand
GGCCCGCACCCGCCGCGGTCGAGCCAGACGCGCCCTGCTGTGGACCTCGGTGGCGCCGCTGAGTGGATTGGCGCCCGCGGGCAGAGTCGCGGGTGGCTGCGGTGGCGGTTGAGGAACAGCGGTCTGGATATCGACGAACATGGCGCCATTGTGGCGGCCGCCGGCCGCCGGCGTCCTTTGCCGGGGCTGGAAAAGTCCTGAAATTTCGCTGAGAACTTAGCCGCCGAAGGCCTCTTTGTTCACCACGTAGGGCATCTTGGTCACGTCGCCGCCGTAGTTCCCTTCCAGCATGTCGATCAGGCCCTGGGCGCAGCGGCCGGCCATGCCTAGCTCGGGGTCGGGGGAGAGGCGGGTGATGCGGGCGCCGCTGGCGAAGTGGTGGAAGAGGCGGCAACGGTCCTCGATGGCGGGGTCGCGCAGGGGTGAATCGGCGGGCAGAGGCTCCTTCTCGAAGACGTCGAGGGCGGCACCGGCGATCCAGCGTTCCTTGAGGGCCTTGGCCAGCGCCTGCTCGTCCACCACCGGACCGCGGGAGGTGTTCACCAGGTAGGCGGTGGGCTTCATCAGGCGAAAGGTCTTCTCGTTGAAGAGGTGGTAGGTGGGGACGGGGCCCTCGCCCTCGCGCAGCAGGGGGACGTGGACGCTGACGTAGTCGGCGGCGGCCAGGGCGTCTTCGAAGCCGACGTAGCGGATGGAGCACTTCTTCCGGGTGATGCCGGTGGAGAAGCGCAGGCCCATCAACTGCTGGATGTTGGCGATGTTGCGCTCGTTCTGGTAGGCGGGGTCGAAGCAGAGGATGTCCATGTCGAAGCCGGTGGCCTTCTTGATCATGGCCAGGCCGATGCGGCCGGTGCCGATGACGGCCAGGGTCTTGCCGGTGACCTCGTCGCCCAGGAACGGCAGGAAGGGGTGCCATGCGCCCCACTCGTTTTCCCGCACCAGCTTCTCGCTCTGCCAGAGCTTGCGGGCGACGGCGCCCATCATGAAGAAGGCGAACTCGGCGGTGGCTTCGGTGAGGACGTCGGCGGTATGGGTGAAGGGGACCTTGTAGCGGTTGGCGTCGGCGCGATTGATGTTGTCGAAGCCGACGGCGATCTGGGCGACGCCCTTGAGCGTGCCCTTGCCGGCCTCGAAGATTTCGGCGTCGATGGGGTCGCGCAGGGTGGTGATGAGGCCGTCGATGCCGGAGCGGACCTTCTCCACGATCAGGGACTTGGGCGGCGGTTCGGGGTGGGGATAGACCTCGACCTGGTATCCGCGGTTGCGGAGGACGTTGAGAGCTTCTTCGCCGATGTCGCAGGTGGCGAAAACGCGGAAGGAGTTCTTGTTGTCGCTCATGAGTTCGTGCAGGTGGGAGACCGCAGACAGCCGGGCCGCCCCACTGCGGCCCGCAACAGTGTATAGGCAAAAAGCAGCGGCGGGCGAGTGCCCGCCGCCACCAAGCATAGCCGAGCTGCGCTCGGCTGCCGCGGGGCGAAGACCCGCGGCCACACATTACAAGTTCTTCTTCGTCCAGTCCTCGACCCGGTCCAGCGCCTTGTTGAGGTTCTCGATGGAATTGGCCACCGAGAAGCGCAGGTAGCCTTCGCCGAAGGCGCCGAAGGAGGTGCCAGAGAGGGCGGCCACGCCGGCCTCGTCCAGCAGCGCGTCGGCCAGCTTCTTCGAGGGCCAGCCGGTCGCGGTGATGTTGGGAAACATGTAGAAGGCGCCCTTGGGCTTCCTGCAGCTGAAACCCTTGATGCGGTTGATGCGGTCGTAGAAGAGGTCGCGACGGCGCTGGAACTCCTGGCGCATGACCTCGACCGAGGTCTGGTCGCCGCGGATGCCCTCCACCCCGGCCACCTGGGTGAAGCTGGCGGTGCAGGAGTTGGAGTTGGTCATCAGGCGGGAGATGTGGGTGGCTAGGTCGGCGCGCATGACGCCGTAGCCCATGCGCCAGCCGGTCATGGCGTAGGTCTTGGAGAAGCCGTCGAGCAGGATGGTGCGGTCCTTCCAGCCGTCGAGCGCCATGATGCTGTGGTGTTTGCCCTCGAAGAGGAGGCGGCTGTAGATCTCGTCGGAGAGCACCATGATGTCGCGGTCGCCGATGGCGCGGGCGATGTCGCGGATGTCCTGCAGCTCCAGCACGCCGCCGGTGGGGTTCTGGGGCGAGTTCAGGATGATGAGCTTGGTGCGGTCGGTGATGAGCCCGGCGAGTTCGTTCACGTCCAGGCGGAAATCCATCTCCTCGCGCAGGCGGATGGGGACGGCCTTGGCGCCGAGGAAGTTGATCATGGACTCGTAGATGGGGAAGCCAGGATTGGGGTAGATGACCTCATCCCCTTCTTCAACTAACGCCATGATGCTGAAGAAAATAATCGGCTTACCGCCTGGGACGACGACCACCTCGTCGGGCGTGACCTTCATCCCGCGGGAGCGGCTGACGTCGTCGGCGATGGCTTCGCGCAGGGCGGGCAGGCCGGCCGAGGGCCCGTAGTGGGTCCAGCCCTTGTGCAGGGCGTCGACGGCGGCGTTGACGATGTTGGCGGGGGTGTCGAAGTCGGGCTCGCCGATCTCCAGGTGGACGATGTCGCGGCCCTTGGCCTCCAGCGCGCGCGCCCGCACCAGCACTTCGAAGGCGGTCTCGGTGCCCAGGCGGGACATGCGCTTGGCCAGGCGCAGTTCGGACTTAGTAGCTTGCGTCATGATTGCCTCGGTCGGCCGCCCGTGGGAACGCGGTGGGAGCGGCGAACGTTGCATTATAGCCCGGCGGGGACCGAAGTCGTGTGACCTCCGTCACTTGCGGATGTCTGAAGGGGGCCGCCCGGCGTGATATGGTAAGGCCTTCTCTATGGCTACCTACCTGGTGACTGGAATCGCTGGATTCATCGGCTCGGCCGTGGCCCGCGGGCTGCTGGAGCGCGGGGAGCGGGTGCGCGGCCTCGACAACTTCTCCACCGGAAAGCGGGAGAACATCGCGGAGATCCTCGGCCAGATCGACTTCCGCGAGGTGGACCTGCTGGACGCCGCGGGAGTGGCGGAAGCCTGCAAGGGCGTGGACTACGTCCTGCACCAGGCGGCCCTGCCCTCGGTGCCCAAGTCCATCAAGGACCCGGTGGCCAGCAACCGCGCCAACGTGGACGGCACGGTGAACCTGTTGGTGGCGGCGCGCGATGCTCAGGTGAAGCGCGTGGTCTACGCGGCGTCCTCGTCCGCCTACGGCGACACGCCGACACTGCCCAAGCGCGAGGACATGACGCCCAACCCGATCTCGCCCTACGCCGTCGCCAAGCTCACCGGCGAGCTCTACCTGCGCTCGTTCTACCGGGTGTACGGGCTGGAGACGG
>CAYTPH010000093.1:0-9646 GCA_964439635.1 uncultured Terriglobales bacterium | reverse complement strand
GCGCAGGCGGAGCGCACCGGCGCCACCTTGTTGCCGGTCACGGTGCCGTCGATGCCCAGCATGTACACGTCGTCGCGCAGCACCTGGAAGTTGTAGCTGGTCCAGTTGCGGGTCATCAGCCCTTCGTTGTGCAGCATGGGCTTGCGCTGGTTGGCGGTCATGGAGAGATGACAGCCGAAGCAGCTGGTGGTCCAGGAGGTGTGGCAGCCGAAGCAGGTCATGCGCTGGTCGGGATGGGCGAGCTCGGTGTCGTGTGAGGGCAGCGGGCCCCAGGTGCGGCCGTCGCGGCGCAGGGTCTTGGCCAGGCGCGATCGCTCGCTGTAATGCGGGCTGCCGGGCGTGACCGTGTCCAGCACCTGCACCACTTCCCATTCCTTGCCCTGCTCGACCAGCGAGCGCTGGAAGAGCTTCTCTTCCTTCCGGTAGAACTGGCGCTCGCGCCAGGGGGTGCGCCGCCGTTCCAGGGACGTGCCGCCGCCGGGAGCCGCCGGGCCGGTGGTGCGCAGCTGGGCGCGCTCGCGCACCGTGCCGTGGCAGTCGGAGCAGCCGATCTCCACCGCGTTACGGGTCTCGCCGTAGAGCTTGCCGTTGCCGTGACTGTCCTGAGTGAAGTGGCAGTCGATGCAGTGCATGCCCTTCTGCAGGTGGATGTCGGCCAGGTGCACCGCCTTCTCGAACTTCTTGGGGTCGCTGGCATCGACCTTGTTGCCCTCGGCGTCCAGCAGGTTGCCGTGCCGGTCGCGCTTGAAGACGGCACGGAAGATCCAACCGTGGCTGTGGAAGTCGGCGAACTGGGTGTGCTTCAACTCTTGGTTGAACTCTTGGCTGCCAACCTGCTTTAGGAATTCGAGATCCGCCCAGCGGCCGCGCGCCGCAGCGCCCTCCGGGTTCCGCTCCTGCACGCGTGCCCGCTCGGTGACCGACGGGTCGCGCTGTTCGGCCGGGTACATCTTCTCGGCTTCCACCTCGTTGTCCCACCAGGTGTAGCCGAAGTAGGTAGTGACCATGTTCGTGCCCGGGTGGACGTGGCAGGTCATGCACTGGCTGGAGGGGATGGAGCGGGTGAAGCGGTGCTGGACGGGATGACCGGAGCGGTCTTTGGCGATGGTCGGGTCTTTGCTGGCGGAGCGGCCCTCATGTCCGAACTTCGCCCACGGCCCGGAATGGGCTGGGGAGCGGTCGTTGGCATAGACCACGTGGCAGGCACTGCAGCCGCTGTGGCGATAGTCGCCGGGTTGGTCGTTGGTGCCCGGCAGGGACAGCAGCGGGTCGAGCAGCCTGGTCTTCTGCAGGCCGAGGTAGACGGGGTCGGTGCGCAGCAGCGTGCCCAGGCCGCGGTCGCTCAGCTTGGGGTCGGGACGCCCGGGAGCTTCCTCGCGTAGCGGCACACCGACCTCCGCCCGGGGCCCGCCGCCGCGCTCGAAGACCCGCAGGATGTTGCCGGGTTGCGAGGTCTCCCAGCGCGGCAGCGGATCGAGCGCGGGCAGCACGCCCTTGGTGCGGGTCTCCTCCGGCGTGGGCGGAGGGAAGGTCTGCAAGCGCTGGGGCTTGCCGTCGGGCCCGTAGCTCTCGCCGAAGTGGGCGTCCTTGAAGGGGAAGGCGCCGTTGTTGTAGAGCGCCGCCGCCCACAGCATGCCGCCGTGGGTCATCATGCTGGTGCGGACGTTGCGCACCTCGTTGACGTGGCAGCCGACGGTGCCGCAGGTCTGCTCTGCCACCCGCAGGTCGCCTGGGTTCACGAAGCGGACGTAGTCGGCGCTCTCCTTCAGCCAGGCGGTGTAGGCGCGCGTAGGGTTGGCGGCCGAATCCGGTTCCAGCAGGCCAGGCAGCACGTGCGCCTTCCGCTTGGCCTCCTGATACTCGCGGGAGGACGGGGCAAGACCGGCGGAGATGCCCACGTTGGCGTCGCCGCCGTGGCAGTCGGCGCAGCCCAGCCGTACGGTGCCGGTGGCGTGCATGGTGGGCTCGTCGGTCGCCGTGTGGCAGGAAACGCAGCCGCGGCTCTTGCGCTCCGCGTCTTCCTGCGGCTGCTGCAGCAGCACGGGGGCGCGGACCTCGTCCTGGCGTGGCTCGCCCTGGGCTGCCGAGTAACCCAGCAGCGTCGCCAGGGCCAGCAGGCCGGCGCCGGTCACCACACGATGGACGCGTCTTTCCACCCTCACCCCTAGAACTTGAAGCGCAGGTTGCTGAACAGCGACACCAGGTGCGTGTCGCTGTAGATATCACGGAATCCCTGGAAGGGCGAGAGCGCCGACACTCCGCCGGTGATCACGATGTTCTCCGAGAGCAGCGGACGGTACTGCAGCCCCAGGCTGTAATCCACCCCGATGCCCGCCCGGATGGGCTGCTGGAACAGCAGCAGTTCCAGCGGGGCGGTGCGGTGGAAGCGCATGAAGTTCACGTTCAGCTGGGCGCGCAGCTTGGGCGTGACCTCGGCCTCGGTGCCCAGGTTCAGCAGCATCAGCCCCGGGTTGACGAAGTTCGCTTTGCCCTGGAACTTGTTGGAGCGCAGGTTGGGCAGGAAGCTGTCGGGGCCGACCAACTGCACGCCGGTGCCGGTCACACGGATGCTCTGCCGGTTCCACAGGCTGAAGACGCCGCCGGCGAAGGCCGGCTGGTCCACGATGGTGTCGAAGCCGCGCGCCGTGCCGTCACGGGGGTCGCCATCGCCCGAGGCGAACAGCCCCGACACTTTGAACCGCGCCCAGTCCTTGTCGTAGCTCAGCTCCAGGGCTGCCAGCTGGGCGTTGATGTCCACCGGCTGCCCGGCCAGCAGGTTCAGGGTCTCGTGCCCCAGCGCCTGGTAGAAGGCGTGGCTCACATTGATGCGCCCTATGTGCCCGTTGCCGGTCCAGCCGAGGTAGTAGGCGCGCACGTTGCGCGAGCCGACCGTGCCGATGGGCGCCGGACGCACGATGAAGCCGTTGTCGTCGTATTGCAGCCGCCCGTCGTCCTTGTTGTAGTGAAAGCTGAACTGGGTGGTGTAGCCCTTCCAGACGAAGTCCTGGACGTACAGGTTCGCGATCCACACCTGCTGGTCGCGCCGGTTCAGCTCGTTCAGCAGGCTGTTGGTGTCCTTCTCCAGGAAGTAGAAGTACGCGAGGTTGTATTCCAGGCGGTTGCTGCGAAGATTGCCGAAGATGCGGATACCCGGCTGCTCTTCGACGAACAGGAACCCGCGGAAGTCGCTGGTGAACTGCTGGATGCCGGCGCGCACCGACAGGAAATCGTAGTTCGGGCCCAGATCGGCGACCTTGTACTCGACGAACGCCTCCTGCAGGGCGGCGAAGCCGTCGGTGCGGTTGGTGCCCTTGCGCACATCGATGTTGACGATGCCCGTCTCCTGGGCGTGCAGGTAGTTGACGTTGGCCGCCGGAGTCACCCGGATGCGCCAGTCCACCGGGCGGTAGGCGGTGTCGCCGTGGAAAAGGTCGAAGGTGAAGCGGAAGTTCTGGGTCAGGAAGAACTGCCCTCCGCGGCCGAAGAATTCGGGTGTGCCGGGGCTGGCGCCGCTGGCCGGGTTGGCCACCGGCAGGCGGCGGCCATCCACCACCGTCTCGCTGATCCCGGTGAAGCTGAAGAAGGTGCGCTGCCCGATGACCGGGTAGTCGCCCTTCCAGCGGTTGCGGTCAAAGGGATTCCACCAGCGCCCTTTGCGATACGGGAACTCGCCCGGCTTGGGGTAACGGCGGGTCTCCGGCTCGGGGATGTTCCAGCGGTCGGAACGGTTGACGAAGACGCTGCCGGCGGGCGGCAAGGGCGGCTCAGGCGTGGGTTGTGGGAGCGTCTCCGCCCGCGGCAGTTCGCGATAGGGGCCAGCCTCGCTCTCGGGGAGCGACGGCCGTTCGCCCACACCCCGCCAGGGTTCTGGGGGAGGCTGGGGGAGCGCGCGCTCCAGCGTGATGGCCAGCGGCGCGACCTCCCCGGCGCGCAGATCGAACTCGACGCTCTGGTAGAGCGGCACCTTGGCCAGCGAGACCGCGAGCACATACCGCCCCGGCTTCAGGTCGGGGAAGCGGACGATGCCGTCAGCGTTGGTAGTGGCCGAATGCCGCTCCGAGACGTCCACCCGCCGCAACTCGACCACCACCGCCGGCACCGCCCGTCCGCCGGGCTCGTGGACCAGCGCCTGCACCGCGGCCCGCTGCGGGCGCTGCTGCCGGGGAATGCGTTGCGGCCCCTGCGCCCAGGCCGTGCACACCAGCACGACTGCGCAGAAGACACCCACGCGAAGGCGGACAGGGTTCGCCAATCAGGTCTCGAGAACTGCTTCCCTTTCGTACCACAGGCCTTCCCGGACAACAATTACCCGGGCAGGTGATGCCCTCCGAATGACACTGGCGCCGCGGCGCGCTCCGTCGTAAGTTACAGCCACCGGCATCTTCCGCATGTCACGCACGTTCCGACACTTCGGCGCCCTGTTGCTGGTGGCGCTTGCCGCCCTGCCGCCGACCTCGTGCGGAGGGGGCGGCGGTTCTTCGGCTCCGCCGCCCTCTCCTCCGCCCGTCACCACGGTCGAGAACCTCGCCGCGGCGGATGTGCAGAACGTGGTGCAGAAGGCGGCGGAGGCGGCCGATGTGCCTTACGTCATCGCCGTCAGCGACCGCGCGGGGCGCATCCTGGCGGTGTATCGCAAGACGAGTGCTCCCGCCACGGCCACCGGCAATCTCGGCGCCACCGTGGACGCCAACGAGCTGGCAGTCTCGTTGGCCCGTACCGCCTCGTTCTTCAGCAATCACCAGGCGCCGCTTTCGTCGCGCACCGTGCGGTTCATCAGCGGCGTGCACTTCCCGCCGGGAATCTCGTTCCAGCCCAACGGCGCTCTGTACGGCATCGAAAACACCAACCGCGGCTGCCCCCTCAACCTGACTTTCGCGCCGGGCAAGTCCATCGCCCCGGCGCGCTCCATCGACGGGCTCTCTACCGGGCTGGGGATAACCACGGGCAAGCCCGACCTGAACGACACCGACCACAGCACGGTGAACTCCGGGGGCGTGCCGCTGTTCAAGAACGGACAACTGGTGGGAGGAGTAGGCGTGGCCGGCGCTGGCGCTGACGTAGCCGAGTTCGCCGCCTTCAGCGGCGCCTCCGGCGCCGGCTTCGGGGCCAATCCCGCTGCTCCCGGAGTGGTGGTCATCGACGGCGTCTCGCTGCCCTTCGTCGTCCACACCACGCGCCCGGCGGGTGTGGCTGCGGGGACTTTTGCCGGTGCATATTTTGTGGCGCCCTCGGGCAGCCCCGGCCCGCCGCCCGAGGGCGACCTGATCGCGGTGCAACCGGGCCTGATTGGCGGACTTACCGCCGCCGAGGTCCGCCAGATTCTGGACAACGCCGTTGCCACCGCCAACCGGACGCGGGCCGTCATCCGCCTGCCCATCGGGCTGCGCAGCCGCATGGTGATCGCCGTCGCCGACCTCGACGGCACCATCCTCGGTCTGCATCGCATGGCCGATTCCACCGTCTTCAGCATCGACGTGGCCGTGGCCAAGGCCCGCAATATGGTCTATTTCAACGCGCCGGCCGGCGTCGGTGACCTGCCGGGCGTGCCCGCGGGGACGGCGCTCACCAATCGCACCATCAGCTTCGGCGCCCAGCCCTTCTTCCCGCCCGGAATAGACGGCAGCAGCCCCGGACCATTCTTCGCCCTGTACGCATTCGACCTGGCGAATCCCTGCACCCAGGGCTCGCAGGCTGCCGGTCCCAACCAGAACGGGATCGTCTTCTTCCCCGGCAGCGTGCCCTTGTACAAGGGAGGGGTGCTGGTCGGCGGCCTGGGCGTGAGCGGCGACGGCGTGGAGCAGGACGACTACGTCTCCGCCGGCGGCGCCGCCGGCTTCGAGGCGCCGGAGGCCATCCGGGCGGACCAGTTCTTCATCGACACCGTCCGCCTTCCCTACCTCAAGTTCCCGCGGAACCCGACCGACTGAGGCGCGGTTCGGCCACCCTCTTGCCCGGCTTCCCAACGGCGTACTAGCATAGTGCGCTCCGGCGGGGGCCACTTCGTCATGGTGCAGGAACTTAAGTCGTGCGCGGAACTGGAGCGGCTGCGGGAGACCGGGCGGCGGCTGCGCCAGCGCCTGCGCGATTCCCGCCGCAGGTCGCAGGAATCCTCCGCCCAAGACCGGCGGGAGGCGCCGCGGAACGGCAGCCGCCACACCGACTTCGAAGCTTACCTGCAGCGCAAAATGGCCCGGACCGACTCCGAGATCCAACGCCACGTGGTCGAGCACGGTTGCCACGAACCGGGGACCGTCTAGCGCCCGACCCGCCCCCGCGAGCATCTATTCCACTGGACATCATGGGACTGCTCATCCGCCAATCCGGCATCCACGGCACCGGTTGCTACACCACCGCGGCCATCAAGAAGGGGACGTACATCGTCGAGTACACCGGCCCACGGCTGACCATCGCCGAGGCCGATGCCCGCTACGAGGACAAGGACCACACCTTCCTCTTCGGCCTGAAGGACGGCAAGACGGTGATCGACGGCCACGGCATGGCCGCGTTCATCAACCACTCCTGCGACGGCAACTGCGAGACCGACGAGATCCATGGCCGGGTGTGGATCGTGGCGGCGCGCAACATCCGGGCGGGCGAGGAGCTGACCTACGACTACAACCTCTACGACGGTGAGGGAGAAGCCCCGTGCCGGTGCGGCGCGAAGAACTGCCGCGGCACCATGTACGACCTGGGCAATCCCGCCAACCGCCGGCGGTTGACGCAGGCCAACAAGAAGCGGCGAAAGAAGGGGAAGAAGGAACCGGCTCGCCGTGCCCGCCGGAAAGTCCGGAAAAGTCGAAAGGCGGCCTGAGCGGCCGCCTGGGAGTTCACTGGAACGTCAGGCGCCGGCGGAGAAGGAGCGCACCGCGGCTTCCTCGCTGTCATGGCTCTCGAAGACGGTGACCAGCTTGGTGATCTGCAGCTGGTCGCGCACCCGCTGGGTCAGGTTGGCCAGCTTGATGTCGCCCTTGGCATTGCGGGCGGTGGTGAACAGGCCGACCAGGGTACCGAGCCCGCCGCTGTCGATGTAGCTCACCCCACCCAGGTTGAGGACGATGTGTTTGCGGGTGGCCAGCAGCTCCTTCACCTGGTCGCGCAGGGTGTTGGCCTCGTCGCCGAAGACGATGCGGCCGTTGCAGTACACCACGGTCACGTCGCCGCTCTCCTTCAGGTTGATCTTCAGGGGCATGGGAGACCTCCGATGCGCGTGCACGATCCACGAAGCGCCACAGCGTATCCTTTCGCACGCTGCCTTGGCAAGCGCGGAGCGGCCTGCGCCTCCGCGCAGCTCTTCCTGGTGGAAAGTGACGACGAGGAGTGAGCCGCAGCGGGATGGACGCATAGAAGAATCATGGCCGCCGTTCGGGCCGAATTGATGGCTGGTGGGACCCGGCAGAGTAATCCGCAACGTGGGATCTGCCAGACGTCTTCCGACCTCAACCACGGATGAACCCGCCGGTGCCCACACACCGCTGACGGTAAGTGTGCGCTTGACAACACCTTCGCTCGTATCGAAGCCCACGCGTCGCACCCATCTGCACAAGGATGGTGCTGAATGGCGACTGCTTAATCTTCCGTTTCGTGACGATGGATTACGACGTCACGTACGCTTCGTCGACGGTTTGATTTGTGGCGTCTGCGTACGACCCAGTCCATCCTTTGTAACCGTAACCACGGTCTGAATCAAGATTCCAGTTGCAATAGGCGATCACCTTTTCGGCATCCGTGGATGTGGGACTTGCCGCAGTATCAATCATCCATTGGGTGTACGCTGATGCGTTCCCGATGTGCTGGCGCCTTTTTTCGAGCTCTCGCGTCGCGGTCGGTGTCGCCGCTGCGGCGAATGCCGCGAGAGTCTGGATGTCAAACGGTAGGTTCTGGATGAATGCATCCGGAGTGACGCTTACTGAGTGCTGAAGGAATCCAGGTGCTGTGCTGGGGTGTTCCACCTTAAGAGTCGGACATACGAGATGGCTTACCGCCAAGTCCCTAAAGCGCGGATACGAAGGCGGCATCGGTGTCACTACCTTCGGGCTAGTTGTCGCAGTCATTCCGACAGGGCCCATCCCGCAACAGCCGAGGGACGTCGTATAGTTCGCCAGGCCGACACTGTCATTCAGATCATCTGGTTCCGGGGTTGCGAAGCCATACATAACGAGGATTTGGCGCGCACTCTGATAGTAGGCATAGAGGAGGAGCTGCGTCTCATAGAGCAATGCCAAAAGGACAGTGATCGGCATGGATAGTAGCGTCGCCAGGATCAGGTCGAGCACATCCTGCAGCGTCTCCATTGTCCACAGGAATAACTCGCCCAAGTATTGCATGTACTGAGATGTTTGCTTGAAGAACTCCTCATAGCATTGTCGCGATTGGGAACTGAATCCGAGACCGAAGATGTCATCCCATGAACAGGTGGAACCGGACGGAGTAGCGGGCGGAGACGGCGGCGGCTGAAGAAGATCCGTTAACGCCTGATTGAGAACATCGGCAACGCCCGAGAACGGCTCTTGGGGCCGAGCTATGGCGACCTGCTCCATGGCCTTGATGCTGCGGTGAAACCATTTGTAGCTGTCCCGGATCTGAGCTTCAGAAAGGAACCCCGGAGTGCCCAATCGAGTGGGATACAGGTCAGAGTATGTGCTTCGAAAAGCAGAATCCAAAAGGGAGATGACCTCGTCTGGTAAGTTCGCAGGGTCGGGCAATGGGAATTGTCGCAGCAATTCTTTAGAGACGCTCTTGCCATCAAAGTGCTGAGCAAAAGCCCATGCATCCATGAAGTTTTCAACCACAACGTGCCGTTGCACGTCCATCCGGTAAGGCGCACCGACAACTTGATTGGTATACGGATGTCCTACCGTGTCGGTCGCAATGTGAGAGAGGTATCCGTAGGCGTACGCCCTTTGGATCGAAGTGCCAGATTGGGCTGTTCCGATCAAGGCGGCGGCAAATCGTCCGCTTCGCCGGTAGTGAAGCATATCGAACCAGTACCAACTTTTCTCATCGAGGACGACGTGTGACGATAACTGGCTTTGGAATGGCGGCGCAAATGAGCTAAAGAGCTGCGCCGTCAGCGAGGGGAGTGACCCAATCTCGGCGATGAAATCGCTGGTCTGCAAGACCCCCGCAAAGAGGTTTGTGGCGACAGCGCTTCTGAACAAGGCGGCAGCGTCCTTGGTTCGCTGGAGCAATTGTTTAATCAGGTCGAGGGTGTGCGGAGCGAGAGAACCCACTGCCGTGTCGGTCGCTTCGCCAACGGCATCCTTCACCGCACGGATTGGCGCCATTACGGCATCGTACTTGGCGATAACATCTTCGACATTGTTGTAGAACTTATCCATCACCTTTACTGCGTCGAAGTCGGCGGCCCAAAAGAAGATGTCAGGACCTGCGGCTCCCATCATTGCGTATTCGCGATGTTGGGCGACATCGTTGCGGGCAGATGAGCCGAGCGAGTTAGCCGCTCGATCGAGGACAATCGCGTGAATACCGTGCTTAGGCATAAATCACCACCCATGCGACCAGACGACGCCGGAATTTTTCCGGTCATACTGCTCGTTTGTTGATAGCCCCTGGTCCAACACCGGGTCGAAGCATCTGATGACAATACCACCTACTTCTTTGGTGGCTTTCCATCTTAGAGAGACTT
>CAYTPH010000092.1:0-9684 GCA_964439635.1 uncultured Terriglobales bacterium | reverse complement strand
CACATGGCGGGCACGCCCGAAGACCGCCGCACGGCCGAGTACGTGGCGGAGCAATACCGCGCTGCTGGGCTGGATACGCAGATCGTCGAGTACAAGGTCTGGCTGCCCCATCCCAAGCAGGTCAGCGTGGAGATCACGTCGCCCAAAGGGCTGAGGATGGCGGGGCCCGCACCCGAGCGGGTGGAGGCCGACGCCTTCCAGTCCGACGCGCGCGTGGCCGTGCCCCACAACGGGATGTCGCCGTCCGGCGAGGTGGAGGCGGAGGTCGTCTACGCCAACTATGGCCGCCCCGAGGACGTCCGCACCCTGAAGGACATGGGCGTGGACGTCAAGGGCAAGATCGTCATCGTCCGCTACGGAGAGAACTATCGTGGGGTGAAGAGCTACGTCGCCCAGGAGCACGGGGCGGCGGGCGTGCTCATCTACTCCGACCCGATGGAGGACGGCTACTTCCGCGGCGACATGTATCCGCGCGGGCCGTGGCGGCCGGAGAGCGGCGCGCAGCGCGGCTCGGTCGGCTACATCTTCGAATTCGCCGGCGACCCCACCACGCCGGGCATCGCCAGCGTTCCGTCGTTGCCCGATTCCAAGCGCATCCGCCCGGAGGACTCGGCGGAGATGCCCAAGGTCCCGACCACGGCGCTCTCCGCCCGCGATGCGCGGCCTATCCTGGAGAACCTGGGCGGGCCGGAGTCGCCGCGCGCCTGGCAGGGGGCGCTGCCGTTCACCTATCACCTGGGCCCCGGGCCGGTGAAGGTCCGCATCCGGTTGCAGCACGAGTACGCCTTCCGCGCCATCTGGAACGTGATCGGCGTCGCCCGCGGCCGCGAGCTGCCGGACGAGTGG
Source organism: uncultured Terriglobales bacterium (assembly GCA_964439635.1). Classification (GTDB taxonomy): domain Bacteria; phylum Acidobacteriota; class Terriglobia; order Terriglobales; family Acidobacteriaceae; genus CAYTPH01. Next base: position 8,838 of record CAYTPH010000092.1, on the reverse strand, counting down.
GTGGTGGTCGGCAACCACCGCGACGCCTGGGTGTACGGGGCCGTGGACCCCAACAGCGGCTCGGCCACCCAGCTGGAAGCGGTGCGCGGTGTTGGAGCGCTGCTTAAGTCGGGGTGGCGGCCCAGGCGCAGCATCGTGTTCGCAAGCTGGGACGCGGAAGAGTTCGGGCTGATCGGCTCCACCGAGTGGGTGGAGCAACATCGCGAGCAACTGAGCCAGGCGGCCGCCTACCTGAACATCGATGCCGCTGTCGCCGGAGGGAAGTTCGGCGCCTCTGCCGTGCCTTCGCTCAAGCAGTTCCTGCGTGACGTGGCCAAGGACGTGCCGGCGGCGGATGGCGGCACCGTCTATGACGCCTGGAAGCGGGCGCAGCAAGCGGGTCCCAGCGGGAAGGAGATGGAGGCCGGCGAGCGGCGCGTCTCCGCAGCCGCAGAGGGCAGTTCCGACCTCACCGCCGGCGACCTGGGCAGCGGCAGCGACTACACCCCCTTCCTGCAGCACGCCGGGGTGCCCTCCACCGACGCCAGCAGCGGCGGCGACTACGGCGTCTATCACTCCGTCTTCGACAACTTTGCCTGGTTCAAGAAGTTCGCCGACCCTGAGTTCCGCTACACGCAGCAGATGGCGCGTTTCCTGGGGATCCAGGCGCTGCGCCTGGGCAACGCGGACGTCCTGCCCTTCGACTACCGCAGCTACGGCGAGGAGATCGCAGTCTATCTGCGGGCCGCACAGAAGAGGGCGGAGGCGCGCTTTGGCCCGGCAGCGCTGGACTTCGCCCCGGCCATCACCGCCGCCGAGCGCATGCGTGACGCCGGCGACGAAGCCGCACGCGCGCAGGCCGCCATGCCGGGCGATACCGCCGCGCTCAACCGCGCGCTCCGGTCGGTGGAACGGGAATTGCTGCTCCCCACGGGTCTGCCCGGGCGTCCGTGGTATCGGCATGCCATCTATGCTCCCGGACGCTACACCGGCTACGCCGCGGTGGTCATTCCCGGCGTGAACGAGGCCATCGAAGCCGGCGAGCAGGCGCGCGCGAACCAGCAACTGACCGAACTCGTCCGTGCCCTGCAGCGGGCCGAGGCAGCGCTGAAGGCGGCCGCGGCCATCCAACCGGCCAGCGTCGGAGGAGGAAAGTAGCGACATGGGCGCGCAGCCCTGGTATTACTTCGTAGCCTACGAATCCAACATCGGGCACGCCTTGCAGTCGCTGCGGGCGCGGGAGTTCACCGCCGGCCGCTACCACCCGGCCGTGCGCTTTCCAGGCGGGCCCAACAGCCCTTCCCCCGGGGCGCAGCATCAGTCGATCGAGGCGGCGATGCGGGCGGCCGGCGAGAACGGGACCCGCTCGATCCTGGACATCACCTCGGTGGGCGATCGCCCCGGATACGGGAGGGTCGTCCCTTTGGAGCCAGGGCGGCTGCTCCAGCTCTACGGGACCACTCAGCCCACGCGCGAGATGGTGGAGCAGAACATGGACTTCTTCGAAGACCTGGAGCGGGGCCAGGGAATCTACATCATCCTCTACAGCGACGGACGTCCCTCGGAGATATGCTTCGCCGGCTATTCCTACGACTGACAAGCCTCGCCCGTCACCGGCGGTGACCCACAAACCGCACCCCTATCCCGCCTATGCGCGCTTCCCGATGCGGCCGCGTCGCGGGCTCTTTCCGTCCAGTGAGCCCAGGCGGAGCCGCCGAGGCTGGTGCCTCTGGAGGATGTCCGCTGTGGAGGCTGGCCTTACAATGTCACCTGATGACAGCCTCGATTCTGCCCTCCTTTCGCGAACGCCTTGAGCACTTGTTGAGAATCGCTCCGGCTTCGAAACCCAAGGTCTATGCCCAGGTGTTCGAGGCGGCGGAGCTCGACAGCCTGAACTACTGGCTCGAGCTAGTTTTCTCGGCGGGAATCGCGACCTTGGGATTGGTCCTGGGCAGCCCGGCGGTGGTCATCGGGGCCATGCTCATTTCCCCTCTCATGGGCCCGATCTTGGCCGCTGGGCTTGCCTTAGCCTCAAGTGACCTGTACCTGGGGATGAAGGCGCTGTTGAACCAGATCGCCAGCATTGTAGGGGCTGTGACGCTATCCGCGGCCATCGTCTGGTTGCTCCCGTTCCATTCGCCCACCGCGGAGATCCTGAGCCGCACACAGCCCAACCTTCTCGACCTCGGGGTGGCAATCTTCTCCGGGCTGGCCGGTTCGGTGGTGGTTTGCCGCGGTGGCGGTGGCGGTGGGGTCACCGCCCTGCCTGGCGTAGCCGTAGCAGTCGCGTTGATGCCCCCTCTGTGTACGATCGGATTCGGTGTGGGCAGTGGTTTCCAGTGGCAGATCATCTACGGGGCCAGCTTGCTGTTCATCACTAACCTGGCGGCCATTGTGGCCAGTGCGTTCGTTGTTTTTCTGCTGGTTCGAATGGATGCGCCTGATGTTCGCGAAGAGATCGACCGATCCATCCGCGACCGTGGGTCTCACGACAGGCTTTTCACCCTGTTACAACGAACCTATCTAGGCCGTTCCTTGGCCCACATCGGAAGACTGCGTTGGCGCATCGTGATGTTGGCAATCGTGCTGGGGATGTTGTTTGTACCTCTGAGAAAGGGGTTGTACCAGGTCCGTGACGAGACGATCGCTCGCGGCGCAATCCGCGATGCGGTGCGAGGGCTCGCGTCCCGGGACGCGGTCGTGTCGCAGACCGTGGATTTGGCCCCGGATCGCATTCGGGTGCAGCTGATCATGACCGAGGCGGTCCCTGCGGAGAAGGTCGAGGAGGCGCGACGGAACATCATCAAGCGCACGGGTAAAGATGCGGACCTGTTCGTGCGCAAGGTGGCAGGTGAGGAGGAACTCTCCTTGCTGCGGGAACGGTTGCGGTCTCCGACGCCGCCGCCACCGGACCCATTGCAGGACCTGGCGAGCGTGCGAGCTCAACTGGTAGCGCGGCTCGGCGAGCCCCTGCAGGAAGCCTGGCCCTCTGCCTCGGCCTCCTTGCTGGACTACGAACTTGGTTTCGGCGCCAAGGATGTCCTGGTCCGCCTCCGCTATCAGGCTCCCCAACCCCTGGATCCCGCAGCGACGGAGGTTCTACAAAAAGTGCTGCAGAATCGGCTGCGAGTGGAGCCGCTGCGTTTGGAGTTGGACTGGGTCAGACCCGACCCGCCACCGCCGCCGCCCAAGAAGACTAAAGCGGCCCTGAGCACTCGCAGGCCATGATGGACGCGGCGTGTGCGCTTGCTGTTCTCATGGCGGCGGACAACCCTGGCCGACCGAAGGAGCAAGGTCTTCCATGCGGGACGGCCTAGGCGGAGCCGCCGAGGCTGAGGAACAGGAGCAGGTAACGCTTCAGGTTGCTGGTGATGAGGAAGTTCTGTTTCACGTGCTCGTGGCCGTTCTCGCCCAGGCGGCGGGCGAGGGCGGGGTTGGAGAGCAGGAAGCGGATCTGGTAGGCGGTGCCTTCCACCGAGTGGGCGAGCATCCCGGTGGCTTTGTGGATGACCTGCAAGGGGATGCCGCCCACGGCGCCGGCGACCACCGGCTTCTTCTTCCACAGGGCCTCGGTCACCGTGAGTCCGAAGCCCTCCCGCAGCGACTTCTGGATGATGATGGTGGAGGCCCGCTGCAGGGCGTTGATCTCCAGGGCGCTCCACGGCGGCAATTCCAGGATGTGGATGTCGGGATCGTTGTTGGCGGCCGCCCGGGCATCGGCCAGGATCTGGCCGCCTTCGGGGTCGTCGCTGGCCCCGCCCCCGGCCAGCACCAATTGGCAATCGGCGTACTTGCGCACCAGCCGGAAGGCCTGGATGACCCCGACCGGGTCCTTCAGCCGGTCGAACCGCGACACCTGGGTGAGGATGGGACGCTTGCGGTCGATGGAGAACTTCTCCAGCGTCTCCCGGACGTAGTCCTCCTCCAGTTCCTGGTTCTTCTGGGACAGGGGATCGATGCAAGGGAAGAAAAGATACTGCGGGACGGGCAGCGGGCGGGTGAAGCCCGGGGAGGAGAACAAGGCAGCGTCGTAGCGGCGCACGAACTGCATCAGGAAGTCCCAGACCAGGATGTTGGGGTTGGACACGTCGATATGGCACCGCCAGATCCAGTGGGGGGGGCGGCCGGTTCGCGCCTTGACCAGCGCCGCCGGCTGGGGATCGTGGATGACCACATAATCGGAGTCGAAAGAGAGCTGGCTGAGGTTCTGTTCGTTATAGGCGAGGAACAGCTCAAAGGCCTGCCAGGAAGCCTCGTAGGGGAGGCCGTGCAGGGCGTTGTGGAAGCCCTTGGTGACTTCGAAAAAGTCGTTGCCTCCGGTGATCACGTCCCAGCGGGTGGGCACCCCCGCGTCGCAGAGCAGCGGCACCAGGCGGTTGAGGATCTCGGCGACCCCTCCGCCGACGGAGGTCGAGTTGACCATCATCACCGCGCGGCCCTGCAAGCGCCTTGCCAGGGCCTGGATCTCGTCCACCTCGGTGGCGCCTACAACCGGGCGGTAGTCCCCTAGGGCTGCCACCTTGGCGTGGGGGTTGGAGCCGGGCGTGCTCAGGCTGTCAGCCACGGGGCCGCCTCCTCCAGGATCCTCTGGCGCACGCCTCCCAGCGTGTTGGTGTAGATGTCGATCTGGTCCACGCGGTCGGCGAGCTCTTTCAGACCCAAGCTGTCCTCCAGCCAGTAGGAAAAATCGTTCACCGCCAGCGGCTCGCGCAGCCGCGCCACCACGAAGTGGTAGTGCACGGTGTGGATGCTCACGTGGCGTAGGCCATCGCAGAATTCTGCCAGGGTGGCGGCCTCGAACGGGGTGGGGACCGCCACCGTGATGGCCTCGCAAAAATAAAAGGGCTCGAAGGCTTTTCGGAACCCCGCTTCGGGCACCCGGCGCAGATGATCCTCCAGCGCCTGCAGCAGGTCGGCGCGCAGCCCCGCCAGGGTCTGGTAATGGCGGATGTCGAGGGAGGCGAGTTGCTCGGCGAGCCGCGGCTCATTGCACGCTGCCAGGGCCCACTGGGCGAAGTCGTTGGAAAAACCTTCGGTCAAGAACTGGTGCTGCTCCAGGCTCTGGAAGGTATGGTTGAAGATGGAGGCGTCCGAGCAACGCCGGAGCTCCTCCAGCAGCTCCGCCAGCGTGTTGGCCCGCTGGCCGGTGATGCGAACCAGGGTGGAAGCCGCCATGAAGCGAAATGGGGTCGCAGCAGCTGTCATGACATGAGGACGCAGAGCCGTTGCAATAATCTACCCACGTCCTGCGGCGTACGCAGGTAAAAGCGGGCGTGGGTGCGCCGCGGCCCGCCCACCAGAATACCGAAGTCCTGCTTGCGCAGGCGACGAAACGCGGCCTCGTCGGTCGCGTCGTCCCCGACATAGAGGCCGATGCTCCCAGGATAGGCGCGCCGCAATGCAGCCATCAACCTGTGCACGGCCGCCCCCTTGTCGGGAGCACCGGCGGGCAAGAACTCGATGACCTTCTTCCCCTTCAGCCGCGTCAGGCGCGGCCCGTAGCCCCGGACCACGCGCCGGGTGAGGGCGGCGGCGGCGAGCGCGCCACGCCGGTTAGCGTTGCGGAGGTGCACGGCGACGCTGGCCGGCTTGCGTTCCACCCAAATCCCCGGAAGCGCGGCCAGGGCGCGGCGCAGGTCCGCGCCCAGCTTTCGCATCAGGCGCCGCTGGGCAGGTGTGGCCTTGATCTGCCGCGCGCCGCCGGGCGCCCGCCACTCCAGGCCGTGGCTGCCGATGTAGTGGATGCCCTTGAGCCCGACCCGGCGCCGCAATTCCGACAGCTCTCGACCGCTCACGATGCCCAAGCTCACGCCGGGCGCGCGCGCCAGACGGGCCAGCGCCGCCCGCGTCGCGGCCGGCATCCGAGCCTGGGAGGGCCGGGCCGCGATGGGCGCCAAGGTCCCATCAAAGTCCAGCCCCAGCAGGACATGCCGGCGCGGGAGAACCTGCTGGATACGTGGCCACTCTGACCACAAGGAACGCATGGCGGGTGTCCTCAGACGGTCTCGGCTCGTTGCCCCTGTTCGATGGGAACCTGCGACAGGGCCGCCACCAGGTTCCCGGCCCAGCGGTAGACGTTGGCCTCTTTCACGGTACGGCGTAGCTTGACCATGCGGCTGTTCCGTTCTTCCGGCCCCATCTCCACAGCGTAGCGGATGGCTTCCGCCATCTGTTCGATGTCGTAGGGGTTGACGATCAAGGCGGAGGTCAGCTCGCGGGATGCCCCGGTGAAGCAGCTCAGGATGAGGACGCCGCGTTCGTCCTCGCGCGCGGCCACGTATTCCTTGGCCACCAGGTTCATGCCATCGTGGAGCGAAGTCACCAGGCAAACATCGGCGGCCTGATAGTAGCGGTGGATCTCCGGCTGGCCGTGATGGGCCTTGAGAAAAACGATGGGCTTCCAGTCCCGGGTCTGGAAACGCCAGTTGATGCGCTCCGCCTCCCTCTCCACCCGGCCCACCAGGTCCTGGTACTCGGGAATGTGGGTGCGGCTGGGCGCGCCCAGTTCGACGAATACCAGCTGTCGCTGATAGGCGGGGTAGGTCTCCAGAAAACGCTCGATGCCCAGGAAGCGCTCGATGATGCCTTTGGTGTAGTCGATGCGGTCCACCCCCACCGCCAGCAGCGAGCCGGTGACGCCCAACTCTTTCAGGAGCGTCGCTCGCAGGGCTTCTTGGGAGGGTCCCACTTGTCCTGCGGGGGGAGCAGAAGGCAAAGCCACGCTGATCGGGAATGGCTTCACCCTGGTGGTATGTCCCAGGCGGTTGACGGAGAAGGTTTCCCAATCGATGCGGGATTCGACGCTGCGGTCCACGGTTTCCAGGAAGTTGTTGCAGTGGAACTGGATGTGAAAACCCACCAGGTCGGCACCCAACAGGCCATTCAGGATCTCCTTTTGCCAGGGGCAGATCCCGAAGGCTTCCGGATTGGGCCAGGGGATATGCCAGAAAATGGCGACGCGGGCATCCGGTCGCTGCTCTTTGATCAGCCGCGGCAGGAGGGCAAAGTGGTAGTCCTGGACCAGCACGTGAGGGTTCTCGGTGCCCGCCAACTCCTCCAGAACCACCGCGGCGAAGCGGCGGTTCACCGCCTCATAATAGGACCAGTCCTCCGCCTTGAAAGCCGGCCGGGTGTGGGCGATGTGGCACAGGGGCCACATGCCTTCGTTGGCAAAGCCGTAGTAGTAGCCTTCTTCTTCCTCTTTGCTCAACCAGACACGCCGGAGAGTGAAATGGGGATCCTCGGGCGGCACCCGAAGGCGGTCGTTCTGGTCCACCGTGTCGCGGTCAGCATCGCCAGCGCCCTGGGCGATCCAGGTACCGCCGCAAGCGCGCAGCACCGGTTCGAGTGCCGTCACCAGGCCACTGGCCGGGACCAGGCACTCGATCGCCTTGCCCTTGCGGACGTGCATGTAGGGCTCGCGGTTGGAAATGACGAAGAGAGGCTGGCCGTGCAGCAGGCCGCGGACATGTTCGCGCAGGCGTTCCGGAGTCCACAGGGACTCTGCCGCTTCGCGCAGCCGGGCCTCCTCCTCGGCCGCGGCCCGGGCGGCGGAGAGACTCTCGGTGAGATGGACCACCTCGCGGGTGAGCGGCTGGAAAAGATCGGCGCGGGGCAGGTCCCTCAGCTCGGAAGCATCGCCGGTGCGCAGCCGGCGCATCCACTCGGCGGTCCTGGCGATGGGCCCGGAGATGCCCCAGCGCACCAGCAGCACGGTCACCACCGTGATCAGCAGGGTCTGGATGAGCACGCGGGTGAAGGTTAAGCGCCACGTGGCGCCCGCCTGCCGCAGGATGAAGCTGGCGTCGTGCACCAGCACCAGCACCGCCATCACGTTGCCGTCCTGCTGCAAGGGCAGAGCGTAGATGTGGGAGAGCTTCCCCCCTGCCTCCTGGAAATCGCCGACGCCGGCGCCGGTGCGAAGGGCCGCGGAAGCGATCCCGGGAGGCTGCCGCAACTGGGACGGCAGGCCGGGAGTCATCGCCATCACAAGGCCGCTCACATCGTAGACCACCACCCCGCTGAGCCGCTCGCGGTTCCCGAACCGGTCCACGATGCGCTGCAAGTCCTTGGCGGCCTTCTTTTCGAAAAGGAGCTGGATGGTTTCCTCGAAGCTCTCCGCCAGGAGCGCGGCCCGCCTCTCGACGTCCTCCCGCTGGCGTTGCGAGTCGCGGCGAACCTGCAGGACGGTGAAGAGGCAAGTCACCAGGGTGACACCCATCACCAACAATACGACGAGACGAAACGTAATGCGCATTGCCCTGTAATCGTACTCCCGCAGTGCGAACCACAGAAGAACGAAGGCCTCGCTTTCGGAGGGCCGCAGAAGGCACCCGCTGTTTGAGATACTTCGGCCCTGTTTCAGGAGGACGGAAAGGACGATGGGGTGGCCAAGCTGTTCCTTTTCACTGGTGCGCAGATAGCCCCACCTCTGTCGGGACAAGCCCGCCAGGTTCCCGCTATAGTGCAGGCGATATGGCCATACCTCTTCCACCGCAATGGGCGGAATACCTGCGCCAACAGCCGGAGACTGGGATGGACTACCACGTCGTCAGCGTGTGGCTGACAGACGGAAGGCGGTTCGATCAGGCGGTGGCCACGGGTGGACAGATAGTCCGGATCCGCGGCCATGAGGGGGTCCCGTTCACCGAGGCGGACATAGCCCGGATCCAGGTCACCCACCACCACTGGCGTACTTGACCTCCGCCCCTGGTCCCCGTCGGATCACTTCGCGCCCGCGATCCTGACCACCTGCTCCGACAGGTCCTTCTTCTCCAGCCCGTGCACCTGCCGGTTGTACTCGTCCACCTTGGCGGAGTAGTTCATGGAGCAGAACTTGGGGCCGCACATCGAGCAGAA
>CAYTPH010000091.1:4959-9754 GCA_964439635.1 uncultured Terriglobales bacterium | reverse complement strand
CCATGGCCCGCTTGCGGTTGAGGAGGAAGTTCTCGTCCATCACGAAGAAGGAGCGGACGTTGAGCGCCTCCTCCATCTCGCTCATCACCTGGAAGAGCTGGTCGCCGCTCTGGTAGAAGTCGACGAACTTGCCTTTGCCGCCGAAGAAGGCGGAGGTGGTGCAGAAGTTGCAGCCCATGGGACAGCCGACCGAAGGGATGACGGTGGCGGCGGTCGAGCCCGGCTTCTGCGGATCGCGGACGCCCATGATGCGGGCGCCGAAGCCGGAGACGATGTGGGGATGGCGGATGGGCGCGTCCACCTCCTCGCCCAGGAAGCCGCGCATCCACGCGATGCCTTCCCCGCGCACGATGTGATCGGCATCGACCATCCGCTCCACCTCCGGGATGGCCGCCACGTGTCCTCCGACCACGATGGTCGAGCCCGGAGAGAGCTCGCGGACCATCCGGCACATCTCCCGCACCTTGCCGACGTTGGGGATGATGGAGGAGATGCCGACTACGTCGTAGGCGTGCTCCTTCAGCTCCTCGGCGAAGCGCTCCCGGGTGGGGAAATCCAGCACCGTGCAGGGGGCGGAGATGTTCTCCTGGATCATCATGATGCCCCAGGAGCGGTGGAACATGCGCAGCGAGAAGGCTCCCTGGGCGCGGGTCACCTGGTTCTGGTAGAGCTCCATGGGGTTGAGGGAGCGGCTGCCGAATTCGTCGTCGCGGGCGTACGGACCGAAGACACTGGAAAGCAGGACACGGGCGCGGGCACCCTTGGAGTGCCGGGGAGGTGCGGGCATCTTTCAATAGTAGCAACCGCGCGCGGCCCGACGTGAGCCGCCCCGTCACACCTGGCTGTGACCAACGTCACTCGGGGGAAGCGTTAGGCAGCGGAGCGGCACTCCGCTGCCGCGGCGCGCTTAGCTCAGCTCGAACAGGAGCGGGCGGCCGGAAAGGCGGATGAAGCTGCGCATGCCCTCGATGGTGGCGGCCACGCCGTGGTTGTCGGCCAGGTCGTCCTCCACCACGCGTACCACGCGGCCGCGGCAGACGGCGCGCATGGGGTCGGTCATGGTGACCTCGGCAGGCAGTTCGACGGTGAGCTCGATGGGCGCGCCTTCCCGGGGTTTGCCGCGCATATAGAAAAAGACCCCGCTCTCGCTGATGTCGCGGGTGAGCGAATGCTCGGGGTGGAAAGCATCGTCGGCCGAGCGTACCTCCACCGGGAGGCGCATGGCAAAGCGTCGAGATAACCGGCGGTCCTGGGACATGGGGCCCACGTCAGTCAGATTTTCCACGAAAACGCCCATCAGGGGAACCCTTATCAGATTCCGGTTACCAAAGGGAGTTACTTGTCGCATCCCCGGCGAACTCCGGAGCGACTCGCGATTTCGGCCCACCGGTCACGAAAGAGGGTGATAGCGGTCACATACCGCCCGTCGGGGGAAGTGCGAACGTAAGCGGTGGAACGGGCTGCGCAGGGCCGCACGGGTTCCGCCCGCCAGCCTCGCCCGCAGACTGTCGTCCGTTCATGCGTCTTCCTAGGAACGGCAGTACGAGGCCATCATGGAAGGAAACGGTCACTACCTGGCATGTCCGCTGTGCCACGGCAAAGGCCAGGTGCACCGCTCCGACGTCATCGAGAAGCTGTGCGATCCCGACCTGAGCCGCAAGATCCAGACCTACCTCGAAGAGATCACGCGCGACATGCCCGACGCCCGCCAAGTGCTGGAGAAGGCGGCGGTGGCGTGCGGCTGCCCGCAACCGTCGGAACGGGAGCGTGAGGTGCATAGCTGGCCGGCGACGCACCTGCTGTGGCGGCGGAGCCCGAAAGAGTGAACGAAACCATGTGCGCCATCCGGAGAACGATCCGCATCCCCTTGACGGCAGGTGGCCACGGGTGCGCCACCTGGGAAGAGGGTTTTGGAAGTCGTTCTCCTGTATCCGCCGGAGCCTAGCTCCGGCGTATCTGTTTGCGGACGGAGAAGAAGAGCTGTCAGCCAAGCACCCTTGGTTCCCGACGCTATGGAACAAGTCGAGAAACAGCAGGTCGAAAGCATCCTGGGGAACTTCGAGGACCAGCGCGCCAACCTGATCCCCATCCTGCAGGAGATCCAAGCCACCTACTACTACCTGCCGGAGGACGTGCTGCGGCGGGTAGCCCGCAAGCTCCGCCTGCCGGTGACCGAGGTGTACCAGGTCGCTACCTTCTACCGCTGCTTCAGCCTGAAGCCGCGGGGGAAGCACATCGTGCAGGTCTGCCTGGGTACCGCCTGCCACGTGCGCGGAGGACAGCGGGTGTTGGAGCGGGTGCAGACCGAGACCGGGGCGGGGGCGGCCGGGACCAGTCCGGATCTGCAGTTCACGGTCGAGCCGGTGCGCTGCCTGGGCTGTTGCGGCCTGGCGCCGGTGATGCGGGTGGACAAGGACACCTATGCCCACCTGGAGCAGGGCAAGGTGAAGGGGCTGGTGGCGAAGTACAAACCCAAGCCGGAAAAGGCGGTCAGCGCTGCCGGAAAGTCGAGCGCCGCCAATGACTGAGCACAAGAAGAACGGGAAGAGCGGCAAGAACGGCCGGGTGAAGACGCTGGCCGACCTGCAGAAGCTGGCCGACCGCGGCAAGAAGTCGCTGCATCCGCCGAAGGTCAAGGTCCTGGTGGGCACCGCCACGTGCGGCCAGGCCGCTGGCGCCAACCAGGTGCTGGAGGCCATCCGCGAGGAAGTGGAGAAGAACACGCTCCCCATCACCATCGCCGAGACCGGCTGCATCGGGTGGTGCTCGCAGGAACCGCTGCTGGATGTGTGCGTCCCCGGGAAGCCGCGGATCACCTACGGGCGGATGACGCCGGAGCGCGCGCGCAAGATCGTGCGCGGGCTGCCCGGCGAGCTGAACCTGAAGTGGGCGCTGGCCAAGATGCCGCTGGAGGAGAACATCCTCACCGGTCACAAGACCACTTTCTGCAAGAACGGTTTCAAAGGGGACGTCCCCAGCTACCAGGACTTGCCCCTCTTCCGCCACCAGTTACGCATCGTGATGCGGAACTGTGGGCTCATCGATCCTGACAGCGTGGAGGAATACATCGCGCGCGGCGGCTACCAGGCGCTCTGGCAGGCGCTGCGGCGGAACCCGGAGGACGTGATCCACGAAGTCTCGGTCAGCGGGCTGCGCGGCCGCGGCGGGGCGGGCTTCCCCACGGGGATGAAGTGGCAGGCCATGCGAAAGGCCAAGGGCTCGCCCAAGTACGTGATCTGCAACGCCGACGAGGGTGATCCGGGCGCGTACATGGACCGCGGCGTGCTTGAAGGCGACCCGCACTCCGTGCTGGAGGGTATGACCATCGGCGCCCACGCCATGGGCGCCAGCGAGGGCGTCATCTACGTCCGCGAGGAGTACCCGCTGGCGGTCACGCGCATCCGCGAGGCCATTTACCGCGCCGAAGCGGCGGGGCTGCTCGGCGACAGGATCTTCGGGACCGATTTCAGCTTCACCATCCGTGTGGTGAAGGGCGCCGGCGCATTCGTGTGCGGCGAAGAGACTGCTCTCATCCGCAGCATTGAGGGCAAGGTGGGCGAACCCCAGCAGCGTCCTCCGTTCCCTGCGCAGCAAGGGCTCTGGGGCAAGCCCACCTGTATCAACAACGTGGAGACCTGGGCCAACGTGCCGGTCATCCTCATGCGCGGCGGCAGCTGGTTCGCGCAGATCGGCACGGAGAAGAGCAAGGGCACAAAGGTGTTCTCGCTCGTCGGGAACATCAACAACACCGCGCTCATCGAGGTGCCCATGGGCATCACGCTGAACCAGATCGTGAACGAGATCGGAGGCGGCATCCCCGGCGGCCACGCGGTGAAGGCCATCCAGACGGGGGGACCGTCCGGCGGCTGCATCCCCGCCGACCGCTTCGACCTGGCGGTGGACTACGACAGCCTGATGTCCGCGGGCAGCATCATGGGCTCGGGCGGCATGATCGTGATGGACGATCACACCTGCATGGTGGACATCGCCAAGTACTTCCTTGGCTTCCTGGAGGACGAGTCCTGCGGCAAGTGCTTCACCTGCCGGGTGGGGACGCAGCGGCTGAAGCAGATCGTCACCCGCATCTCCGAGGGCAAGGGAGCCGACCAGGACCTGGAGCTGCTGGAGGACCTGGGCTGGCTGGTGAAGCAGGCCTCGTTGTGCGGGCTGGGGCAGACCGCGCCCAATCCCGTGCTCTCGACCCTGCGCTACTTCAAGGACGAGTACGCGGCGCACATCCACGAGAAGCGCTGCCCGGCCAAGGTCTGCCGCGAGCTCATCACTTTCCAGATCGACGAGGTGAAGTGCAACGGCTGCGGCGCCTGCGTGCAGGTGTGCAGCGGCAAGGCCATCCTCGGCGAGAAGAAGAAGCTGCACACCATCGAGCAGGCCAATTGCACCAAGTGCGGCGCCTGCCTGGAGATCTGCAAGTTCGACGCTGTCCTGGTGAACTGACATGATCGTCACTATCAACGGTTTGACCGTCCAGGTGGAGAAGGGGACCAGCGTGCTGGAGGCGGCGCGCTTCCTGGGCTTCCCCATCCCCACGCTTTGCCATGAGGACGGCCTGGCGCCCTACGGCGGATGCCGCCTGTGCGTGGTGGAGATCGGAGAGGAGCCGCGCACCAAGCTGGTGACCTCGTGCACTTATAGGTGCGAGGACGGGCTGAACATCCGCACCAACTCGGTGAAGGTGCAGCGAGCGCGCAAGCTGCTGGTGGAGCTGTACGTGGCCACCTGCCCATCGTCGAAGCGCATCCAGGCAGCCTTGATAGCCTCTTCCGTCTTTGCATTG